>DATNPK010000093.1 GCA_036703275.1 Coleofasciculaceae cyanobacterium
TGTACCAGTTCTTTTTTTGACAACTGGTTTAACTGCTCTTGATTGTTCAACTCTGGTTTTTGGCTCATCCTATCGTTACATTACCCAGTTTTCTTCTCGGTTGCAACTATTTATCTCTTTTTGATACCTGAATACTTACCTTTTGAGGAACGGGAACGTCAGAAGAAAAGGACGAACAGTAAGCAAAAATATAGGACAATTAAACGTCAAGTTCGCGATCCCAAGACAAATAAAACTAAACTCACTACCTTCTATGTCTATACAGATATTGTGCCTCAAGGAGAGTTAGTGCGAAGCTTTGAGCCAGCCAATAGCAACAATCTGGTTTGGACAAAACTCTGGCAAGAAGTAACCTGGGCGATTTTACGTCCTCGCGACAAACAAAGACTGCCATTTAAAGCAATGGTCAACGATACAGAGCCTTCAGAGATTACAAAAATCTGGAAGATTTTACAAGATAAACCTAATTCAAAAGCATCATTATCTAGCACCTATATGTTAGGAGCGCAAGCTAAAAACAATGAAGGTGTGCCGTTTACTGATGTAGCAAAGAATAAATTTTTACTAAACTTCTGGAGTTACGTTACTCGGATTTACCTACCTCTAAAAATAAATGCCAAAGGCAAGCCGAAATTACCTAGCTATGCGATCGCAATCCCGGATGTTCTCAATCTAACTGCTTTCTGTCAACATTTTTCGTCTATCTTACGGCAACGAGACACTAAAGAACTTTGGGAAAAACCCCGTAGCGCGATCGTTCGTAACTTAGAAGAAGCGAGATTGGATTTTTTGGGTTCAATTTACACTTATATATCTCAACTAAAGCCAGAATTGAATATAGACGAACTACTATTTGGCGTAGATGTTTTTCATATAATAAGACTACGAGATAAACCCCAAAGCGAACCTCAAATATTAAGTATTCAACGTTATCCACCCAATAGAAAAGCGATCGCCGAATTTACTCAACTACAACACAAGCTGTTTAACCCCTTATTTCGATTACAATACTGGCAAAATTTAATTCGCGATCGACCCACAATTGAAGGTTTTTATACTCTGCTACGAGACTTACCTGCTGCCGAAACTGTTAAAAATAATTCGTTCTGTCGAGATTTCCGAACTGTATTTAATCCCTCAAATAACCCTATGGAACAAGAAGGAATTGATAATACAAGGTATAAAAATACAATAGAGCCTAGTAAAACCAGTCAGCAAACTGAAACCAAAGAAACTTCTTTAGAAAGTTTGTTACTCCGCCTTTTAAAAACCTACACTCGACACCAACTCGAAAGTCAATTCAAGCTGAAGTGGGACGAGAATTGGGAAAAGCAAAAAAAAAGAAGAATTAAAGCAGAACAAAGCTTATCAAAATTACAAGGAGAAGCGAAAGCAGATAGTAGTAGATCTCCATCATGATTTTCGTCGCCCCCGTCAAACTCATGAATTTTTAGCTTATTTTGCTGCGAAGTTTACCGATGTCTATCAATACATAACTACTGAAGAGTATTTATTACTTGCCCAACTAATACAAACCCAACCAGAGCAAATTCGAGTCCTGTGTTTATTAGCATTACCAGTACTTTAAATTATTTATAGTTTTCACAATAGTATGACAGAAAGCATTTCAACAAGCGATTCCAATAAAGTCGATAGATTAAATCTTTTTGCGACGATTTTGACCTATGCTGCACCTAGCGCAAATCACCACAACAAAGGAGATGATACCAACAAGACACTTCAGAGTATTTCCAAGCAGGGTCGAGATTATGCAACTATCAGTCCCTATGCCATTCGGGATGCTCTAAGACGTATTTCGATTGAAGAAGGATTGCCTTGTAATCGTACACGAGCCAAAACGGCTGGCGCACCAAGGGTAGAATATCAAGCCTTTCCTAATGCTGAGCTATATGCCGATGACTTTTTATTTGGTTTTTGTGTGACCGATAAGGATGCGATCCCAAAGTATCGCGATCTACCACCTAAAAGAAATAGTATTTTCAGGAACAACATGGCAGTTGGTCTATCTTCCAACATTAATGTTCACCTACAGATAGCTCCTAGAAACACAGACAGTAGCCCTTGGAATAACATTAGTGAAACAACGCCTATTTATAGACAAGTAAGTTACACCGCCTATCAATATCCATTTGCCCTATCACGATCTGACTGTATCTCCAAAGCCAACTGGACGAAAGTTTTAATTCAAGCGATTGGAGAACTGAGCGAAGTAGGGGGTGGTAAAGGTATTAGCTACATTCAAATGTCTCCCAGAAGCATTCTTGCTCGTCTCACCTCATGTCGAGTTCCAGGCTACGATACCTATGGATACAATGAGGACGGGGAATTTACAGAACTAAATCGACTTATTGATAACGAGCTACCAGGACAGGAATTTTGGCTGGGAGGAGAAATTGTTCGTCAAATGCCTGAAGAAATTAAGCAACAATTAAAAACTAATAAAGTCCACTTACACAATAATCCTCAGACTCTCTTAGACAAAGTATCCGAACAGTTATTGAAGGAGGATAATAAGTAGTGGAGACACTCTGGCTACACGTTCGCGCTCCATTTGCGAGCTTTTCTTGTCTGAGAGCGGGAACTTATCGGGATACAATGCCTATAATGCCTCCTTCTGCTGCTTATGGATTAATTCTCAACCTAGCTGGAATTGAAATGCGGGGAAGCCTCAAGGAGACTATCACGCCAATTCGCTCTAATTTGCCTGCTCTAAAATTAGCTTTTGGGAGAGTAGCAGGAAGTAATAGTGAAATAAGCGTTCTACTCCAAAATATGCACAATTACCCAATTGGTAAGACTGGCAAGGAGCACAAGACAAAAACTCATGGAAACAAATATTGGATTGAACTTACCTATCGCGAAATCATAGTTAACTTAGATATTATCCTCGGAGTACAAGCGGATTCAGAATTAATTACCCGCATCCGTGAAGAATTAGATGGTAAAAGCGATCGCCCTTGTTATGGTTTTCCCTTTGCAGGAGATAACAATTTTTTATTCGATCGCATCGACTTTTTAGACAAACCTCTCCCAACTCATTGGTTTTTATCAGTCAATTCCAATCTAGAATTAGAATCAGGTGCTGTAAGCCTGACAGTTAAAATAGATCGCCAGAATCCCAGTCAAACTAAAAGTCTCCTGTTTTCTGCCACTAAAAATGCTATGAGTTTCCTACCAGATAGTGAATGGCTATCGATGTTTGACAAAGAAGATAGTTAAAGATAGCCAGAGTCAATAGTTTTTTTACAAGGATCTATGATTGTTTCAAGGTAAAAATAGAAGAAAGAGCCTCGAACCTCTTCCCTGTAAAAGTTACATCAAAATATGTATGTGCCGAGATGCTTGTATTTTCTCAAAAGCTTGTAAGTAAACCGTTTTCAGTTGCGATTTACAAAATTATTATTTAACTATCTCAAAATAAGTGTGCTACGATTATGGTGCTTGCAAAATTGTCTACAAACTCATACTAATTGGGTTTTTCAGACTATGCTCTGCAAGCACCTTAGATGCCATAAGGCGTTAAGCAGTAACATCGAGTTTAATAATGATTTCCTACCTTACCTGCAAGCACCTTAGATGCCATAAGGCGTTAAGCAGACCAATAGCGTTAATCCCCCTTTGACAGAACAAGAAAGAACTGCAACCACCCTAGATGCCATAAGGCGTTAAGCAGACTGCCTGACATTGAAGGCAATGTTCCCTCTTTTACTGCAACCACACTCAGCCTTTGCCTAGTAACTATATAGATCTAGCTGCAACCACCCTAGATGTCATAAGGCGTTAGATAGCATATTTTGATTTGCGATCGCTAAGAGCGAAAATCGAAGTGTGCTACCTATAAAGCAGCAAATAATTTGTGAGCGATCGATCCGTGTTCGATCTTATCAAAGTCAATTTGAAAAAGATCGATTATTATGTGGTAGGTCTGTTGAGAAAATTTTTTTTGGTTTTTACCATTTATCTACAAAGTGTATTCAAGTAATTTGACGAAGCTTACAACTCATATATGATAAAGGTTTGAGATATTTGTCAATCAGGCTATTGTATAAAATTTCAACTTATTATTTATAAAAGTATCAAAATTTCAGCTTATGCTTAACTTTTTCACTTTATGCTTAATTAATGTACGCTGAAACTATATTTTTCTCGTTGTAAATATTTCAAGTTATGCTTTAACTTACAAATCTCAAAAAACACTCTTTAGCGATCGCTATAAGCTACTGCACCAGTAATTATCAAATATTTGTTATGGTAGCGAATGGACATTTGTCGCTTTAAGCGAGTCACAAGTGCGACAAGAACCAATCTTTTCAAATATCAAG
>DATNPK010000094.1 GCA_036703275.1 Coleofasciculaceae cyanobacterium
TAGCGATATGCGAAGCGGTGACGCGACGTAAGGAGCTAATCCTTTAGGAATCCTTTAGGACTGCTTCAAGAAGCTTCGAGACCGAAGGGCGGAGTGCGGTTTATCCGTGAATCCGCGATTGGCAAATGCTTACTTCATACCTCTACGCATATAGCTTTTAGCTACGCAAATATATCTTTGATCTTCTTAAGATTAAACTAGAGGAATTATACGCTTTTATTTAATTAACTAAATGTTCCAAAATGAGAATTGTTGCTTATATTTACAGCGATCCGCTTTTAGAGCCTGCACCAAGCAAAGATATTTGGGGTTTAGAAGTCGATCGCGTTTATCAAGACTTTGGTGAGCATCAACAATTGGAACAGTTGATTGCCGACTGTAAACCAGACAAACTTGATTATTTATTAGTTCGTCGCCTAGAAGAATTAGGGGATAATGTCAAGATTATTAGCGATCGCCTCAATCAGTTGGAAGCCTTGGGGGTAGAAATTATCGCCACAGAACAAGAATATATTTCGCCCCAACAAAATCAGCTTAATTATGCAAATATTAAGTTAAACTTGGGCAATTTACTAGAAATACAGGCAGCTCAGCAGCGCGATCGCCTGAAGCAGGGTCATGCTCGTAATCGCTTAAAACTGCTTCCGCCTCCAGGTAAAGCCCCTTACGGATATCGCCGAGGACAAGATAAATACATTATCGACAAAAGTACTGCACCAGTAGTCAAAGATTTTTTTGAAAGATTTTTGCTATTTGGCTCTTTACGGGGTGCGGTTCGATATTTAGAAAAGCGTTATGGTAAAAAAATATCGCCCTCAACTGGACGTAGTTGGCTGATTAATCCCGTATACCGAGGCAGTTTGAAGTATAAAAACAACGAAATAATTTCTAATACTCATGCCTCAATTATCAATTCTGAAGAAGCAGCGCAAATAGATCGTCTTTTACGTCGCAATCGCCGTCTTCCTGCCCGTACAGCTAGCGCACCTCGTTCACTGGCTGGATTAGTTGTCTGTCAACAATGTCAGTTGACAATGAAGATTACTCGCGTCACCCAACACAATAAAAAGGCTGAGTATCTATATTTACGCTGCCATGGTTGCCCTCATAATCCGAAGTGCAAAGCGATCGCCTATACTCAAGTTTTGAATCAAACTATTGCTAAAATCTGTCTTGAGCTTCCTTTAGCAGTGGCTCAGTTAAATTTATCAAACAACTCAACTATTGAAAATAAGCTTAAACAAGAAATTATTCAAAAACAAGAAATTATTAAGCAATTGTCAGTCTTATTACAACAGAGTGTTTTGGATCGAGAAACTTACGAGCTTCGTAACTATAAATTACGCCATGAAATAGCTCAATTGGAAAATCAAATTGCTCAACTACCGCCAGCAAATTTAGCTGCGATCGCGCTTGCTGTTTCGCTACAACAGTTTTGGCTTGACCTCTCCGAAACAGAAAGACGATTCTATTTTCGCGAATTTATCAAGCAAATCAAAATTGTGCGCCCCGATCCTCAATCATGGAGCTTGGAGTTAGTCTTTATTTTCTAATTTACTTCCTAAGTTGACCAAACATTGAACATTAAACAAGTTGTTGATAAATGTTCAATGCTAAATGAAATGATTTGACGGTGCAGCATCTTTGGCTTTGTTTAACAATTATTGACATCAAATTTCAATAACTGTATTCTCAGTATTAATATTGGTTTCTGTTAGGCAAGAGTAGAAATAGCGATCATTATTTCTATTTCTCTAAATAATGTTAAATAATCTTTAATATTATTCAAAAACAAGAATCATTATCATTATCATATTTGCATTGGTGTTTGAGGATTTTCATGATTAATATTTTAGGCAAAACTGCCCCAATTGTTTTTGCTGCCTTGATCACAGCATTTTACAGCAATTCAGTCCAGGCTCAAACTACAACGAACGAATTAATTAACCAAGTCGAACAATACGGAGAAAATCAACCAAACAGCATTGGTCAAGTAACCAACGTCAATCAGCTACGAGATGTTTCGCCGACGGATTGGGCTTACGAAGCATTAAGAAGTTTGGTAGATCGTTACGGGTGTATCGCTGGTTTTCCTAACCAGACTTATCGTGGTAGTCAGCCTCTAACCCGTTATGAATTTGCTGCGGGTTTGAACTCCTGTCTCAATCAGATCGAACGTTTGATTGCTTCTCAAGGTTCTGTAGGTCAAGAAGATATTGAGACAATTAATCGTCTCAGCCAAGAATTTGAGGCAGAATTAGCTACCCTAGGTGGCAGAGTTGACGAGATTGAAAGCCGAACTGCCGTATTAGAAGATAGTCAGTTTTCTACTACTACTAAGTTAGCGGGGGAAGCAATTTTTGGTGTTGCTTCTGTGTTAGGCGGATCTAACCAGGAATTAATCGCAGAAAATGGTGATGACGAAATCGACCAAGAAACTGTATTTGGCTACCGTACTCGCTTGGAGTTAGAAACCAGTTTTACGGGAGAAGATTTACTATTTACTCGCCTGTCTACGGGGAATTTTCCTGAGTTTTCCGAGGTAACAGGCACATTCCAGGGAGAAATAGCTTTTGCCGAACCAGCAGATAACGATTTAGGTTTAGAAGTCTTATTTTACAATCGCCCGATTGGCGAAAATACCAATATTTTGATCGGTGCCGCAGGACTAGCAGCGGATGATATTGCCAATACTCTGAACGTGTTAGATGGTGATGGTGCTTCGGGGGCAATTTCTGCCTTTGGTACTCGCAGTCCGATTTATTTGCCACCAGGAGAAACAGGCGTAGGCATAATTCACAACTTTGGCGACAAGTTAGAGTTTAGCGCGGGTTATCTCGCAGGAGAAGCCAGCGATCCGAGTAATGGGGCTGGTTTATTTAATGGTTCATATAGTGCGATCGGGCAGCTGACTATTACTCCCTTGGAAAAGTTAGGTATTGCCTTGACTTATGTTCATGGTTACGACCAGAGTGATACTGGCGTAGGTAGCGATCTAGCCAATATTAAATCCTTGACCGCAGCAGGAGAAGTAGAACCACCTCTCGATCCAGACGTTTTTGTAGATGGTGTGCCTACTGTTAATAATTCCTATGGCGCACAGTTTTCTTTTGCCTTGAGCGATCGCCTTGTCATTGGGGGCTGGGGTGGCTTGAGTAAAGTCAAAACTCTCGCTCAATTTGTTGCCGATGGACAAACTGTAGAACGTGGGACGCAAGATATTTGGAATTGGGCAGCTACTCTAGCTTTTCCTGACTTGATTAAAGAAGGAAGCTTGGGCGGAATTATCGTCGGGATGGAACCCTGGGTAGAAAGTTCTACTATTGATGCAGAAGGGTTTGGTGAGGATGAAGAAAAATCTTTGCACGCGGAAGCTTTTTATCAATATCAGTTAAACGACAACATCGCTATTACCCCTGGAGTTATTTACGTCAATAAACCAGATAATAACAGCGATAATGATGATCTGTTTATTGGTACTCTGCGAACTACGTTTAATTTTTAGGGAAGCTTGAGTTAAAAGCTATTAGCTATTAGCTTTTAGCTTTTAAAATACCCTTTATGTTTCGATAATTTTAAAGCAGCAGTGGATTTTTTAAGATTTTTTAAACTGTTGCTGCTGCTTCCTTCTTCGCCGATCCTTGTGTACCTAGCTGAATTAATTCAATTTTGTAGCCATTGGGATCTTCGACAAAGGCAATCACAGTGCTACCGTGTTTCATCGGTCCTGGTTCACGGCTAACTTTACCGCCTTGAGCTTTAATGCGATCGCACGTGCCATAGATATCATCAACTCCTAAAGCAATGTGTCCATAGCCTTTACCCAGGTCATATTCAGACACACCCCAGTTATAGGTAAGTTCAATTACGGTGTTGTCTTTCTCCTCACCATAGCCGACAAACGCCAGAGTAAATTCGCCCCCTGGGTAGTCTTTGCGTCGCAATAGCTTCATCCCCAAAATATCGCAGTAAAAAGCGATCGACTTATCTAAATCACCGACTCGCAGCATCGTGTGTAGCATTCTCATGGTTCTAATTCTCCGATTAAAATCAGCTTTCTGTAATCTTAAGACTAGCGAAAATTACCAATTATTGAGTTGGGGAAATATTCAAAAAGGAACATTTTTCTAAAGGGCGATCGAATAGATGCAGATCGAAATCGGCTAAGGCTTCAAATACTTTGTGACCAATGTAACGACGAAACATATTTAATAACCGATTAAGCTTGTCCGTAGCATCAGTGCCTTTAATTAAACCAGCAGTAGCGTAGCGAAGCCATATGCCCTAAAGGACTAGCCCTAAAGGATTAGCTCCGCGTAGGACGCGTCGCGAAGCGGTATGCTAAAGCCCGTGCATGATTCACGGATAAACCGCACTCCGCCCTTCGGTCACATTTGCGAAGCTTATCATGCACGGACTAGCCCTAAAGGATTAGCGCCTCCAGGCGCGTCCTTCGCGTCGTCCTTTAGGATGCCATACACAAATACTTTGGAGATTGATTGAATCGTAAACTTTTCGGTGCTGTCGCCAATTTCAAAGACTTCTCCATTAGCTGTAATGACACCGATCGCAAACCAGTCTGGATTAGCTTTGGTTAGTTCGGGAATATAATTTGCTAAGTTTCCCGAATTAAGGTGACGATACTTTTATAAAAATATTAATAAATTCTGGCAATTCAGACATTATGGTAATTTCTCTAGCTGGTTAACTGAATTTTAGCTTTTTGCGCCCTCAGAATTAGTTTAGGGAATAATAAGAGCGGTTGCCGATTTATAAGAATTATCCAAAAGCTGGCTGAGAAAATATTTAATAAAGTCTTTAATAGTTAACAATCCTTCCTTTGGGGGAAGCCAGTATTGCCAAACAAGCATATACTTTCGGTTTGTTTATTTTATCTGTGTTGAATAGTGGTGGCTAGTCTTAACCGCTTGTAAAATTATAATTATGACTAAATCTATCAAACAGCCTCCCAACCCCGAACCAAAAAAGCCTAATCTTTTGCAGCGGTTGTTTAATCCGCTTAAATCTTCTCCTAAAAGGTTAGCCGGAGGAGTAGTTGCGATCGCAGCTTTTGGTAGTCTGGGTTACTGGGGAACGCAGGTATTAGTCAAAAAGAAATTACCGCCGTTTCTGGAAAATCAGATTGGTAAAATCATTGAACGCCCGATAGATTTGGGTGAAGTAAAAGGCTTTTCTCTCAACAGCATTGAGTTCGGTGAAACAATTATTCCGCCTACCGCTACCGACACGGACAAAGTAACGGTAGAAGGAGTGAAAGTAGGATTTAATATTTTCCCTGTCTTATTCGGCCGTACTTTACCCTTGGATGTTGCGCTGATTCAGCCAGACATTTATTTAGAACAACAACAGGATGGGGAATGGATCGATCTAGACTTTCTCCAAAGCGATCGAGAGCAAAAAGATCCTTTAGTCTATTTTGATGTTGATTTAGATGTCGAACAAGCTGATATTACCGCTGTACCTTATCAGCAAAATCCTCTCACGGGGCAAGTAGACGGTAGCGGTAGATTTAATCAGAAACAAGCGTTTTTAGAGTATGATTTAGACGCAATTATTGAACAAGCTAAAGCCAGCATCCAAGGAGAAACTCAGCTAGAAACTGGTGGTACCGATACCAAGCTGCTAGTTCAAAATTTAGCTTTATCGGATGCAGCAACTTTATTACCGATTCCTGTTGAAATTGATACTGGGACTCTCAATGCAGATTTAGATATTAACATTCCTTCCTTTGAGGAAATTACCGCAGCCAACATTAAAGGGATGGTCAATCTGCAAAACCTTGAGGGAGAAGCAACTAGTTTAAATGCTCCTATTTCAGCAGAATCAAAATTAAACTTTAGTGGACGTAATGCGGATGTTAAACAAACTCAGGCGAGTTTGGGTGATATTACAGCACGGGTAGATGGACAGGTTAATCTAGATACTGGCTATGACTTAAATGTCAACGTCTTGCCGTTTCAGTTAGCGACTTTGCCGAATAATTTAACCCAGCAGTTACCTGTAGATTTGGCCGGGGAGGTACAAGCCCAGGTTCAGCTGCGAGGAGCGATCAAAGATCCCCAGCTAACGGGTAACGTTAACAATACTCAGACGGTAATTATTGACCAAACCCCGTTAAAACAAATTGAGGCGGACTTTCGTGCTAATTTAGCCCGAGTTGTTTTGGAAAATGTGCAGATTATTCCGCTTGCAGGAGGCAATGTTACCGCCGAAGGCACAATTGAAACCAACCTCAGACAAGCCTTGGAGAGCGATCAGCCACTAGATGCGACTAAAATGCCTCTGGCGTTTAGTTTTCAGGCGGATTTGCCCACTCGCGAACTTATTTCACCCTATTACCAGTTACCTCAACAGGTGGCAATAGGCGAGCTTCAGGCGCAGGGGCAGATTGATGGAACAGTCGATAATCCCAAAGGCTTAGTTAAGTGGAATATAGCCGATACCAATGCTAGTAATTTAGAAGACATTGCTGGTTCAGGTGAATTGCTCATAGCTAACCAAAACTTAGTATTGCAAGATACTGAAATTATTTACGGTGATGGTCAGGTAGACTTAACAGCAAATGCCAATTTAGACAGTAAACAGTGGCAAGCTAGCCTAGACGCAAATTCCCTCAATCTTACGCCGTTTCTGTCCCAATTTAGTAATCCCAATCTGAACTTAGACCAACCTGTGGCGGTGGATAATGCTACAGCTAAGTTTAACGGCAAATTAGACCAACTGGATTTAGCCAAAATTCAGGGGACTGCTGATTTAAATCTAGATGTTAATGGTGGCGATGTTGCAGTTAATAGTCAAATTAATGCAGGCAATATTCAGGCAAATGCCACGACTAATAATATTCAACTCGATTCTTTTATTACTAGCTTACCCGTTCCTGCATCTGTTCAGTCTGGAGAAATTAGTGCTTCGGGAAGATTAAAACAACTGCTGGCGTTTAATGATAATCCCGGTTTAAATAGTCTCCAAGCGAATGCGGATTTGAATCTACAGGTAGATGGTGAAGCCGTGGCAGTTAATAGCCAGATAGATTCAGGTAGGATTCAAGCCAATGCTAACACCAGTCAAATTGACTTAAATCGCATTGCTCCTAATTTACCTGTTCCTGCCAATATTAGGTCGAGTCAGGTAACAGCTTCTGGGGAACTACGGCAGCTATTGACCTTTGCCGAACAGCGTAATCTTAGTACGGTTGATGCTCGTGTCGATGCGGATTTGAATGTAGCCGAGGGAACAGTACGGGCGATTGCTAATCTGAACAACAATCAGTGGCAGGCTAACCTTGACGCTAACAATGTTAGTTCTCGCCTACTGCTAGAAAAATTTGCTCCTAGCAATCTCGCCTCAGTAGAAGTAGACAACATTAATGCTCAAGCAAATTTGACGGGGGATATCCAGCCTATACTCAATAACGATACGAATATCCCCGTTGCCGTTAATCAATTTACGGTTAATTCTGGGGCGCAAAACGTTAATGCTCGGGGAAATTTAACCCTGGCTAACATTACTAGTAATTTGGACGTTGCTAATACCAATCTCAATATTGCTGCTAATCTCGATTTCGATCGCCTTCCAATCGACCAGATTGTGGCTGCGACTTCCCAGGATAATGAACTAATAGCCCAAAGCGTAAATGTTGGCGGACAGGCTGAGTTCAACGGACAATTTAACGGTCAGCAGTTGCTATCTGCACCAACAGAAAACGTCAGTCTAACAGGAGATTTACGCCTCTTAGACTTTGCCTTTAACGAGATCGACTTTGACCCTGTAATGACGGGTACACTTGATGTACAGCCATATGCGAAGCGGTATCCTTTAGGACAACAGGAAATAGCCTTAAACCTTCAGGGGCAACAGGATGTAATTGCAGCAAGAGCCGTTCCCTGTAATACTAGTGATTGCCAACTACCGTATCTACCAACTAATTTAGAAATACGACAGGGAGAAGATACTAATCAACCCGTAATTGCTACAGGCGATCGCCAGGGTGATATCTTTTCTTTAGATGTTGACAATTTTCCCCTCGCGCTACTCAACCTTGCCCCTGGTACAGCAGCGGGAATTGAAGGAGCTTTAGCGGGGAGAACTACAGGAGAAGTAGACCTCGATCTTTATACCCTAGCAGCAGAAGGAAACATCAACATTGACAATCCAGGATTAGGCTATATTCAGGCAGATTCACTTAACGCAGATTTTAACTATAATCCAGCTAGTAATATTGCAGCGATAAACAGTGCTTCTCTGAACTTAGGCGATAGTGAATATAATCTCAACGCTGCCTTAAATTTAGAGTCAGGACAAATTGACGGAAGACTTGGTATTCCCCAAGCCTATATTCAAGATGTTCTTACCACCCTGCGCTGGTTTACTGTCGAAGACGTTACCAATTTATTTAATATTCCCGATTATGCTGAAGCTAGTGCAATTAGACCAGCACCAGAAAAAGAAACAGTAGACGAATCTATTGCTCGTAAGTTAAATCAACTACGCAAGGTGAATAGCCAAATTCAGGCAAACGCCGCAGCACAAGAAGTTGGCAGTATTCCTACAGAATTAGATATCCAGGGAAAATATCAAGGAGAAGTAATCTTAGGCGGAACAATTCAAACGCCACAAGCAGACTTTAGAGTGGAGGGCAACGATTGGCAGTGGCAACCCAAATCTGCCTATCCCAATATTGTCAATCCTTTAGGCTTAGTAATCGAAGAAGCACAGTATATTTCTTTACCTAAACTAGTAATAGCAGGAGATCTTCAGGGAACAACGGTAGATTTAAACGAGGCAAGCATACAGCTTCAGGAAGCAGTGCTATCTCTACAAGGACAACTATCGCCAGAACAGTTAAACACGGAATTTAGCGTTGCCAATTTAACCGTGGATAACATCAGTAATTTTGTTAACATCCCCGTAGATCTAGCTGGGGAAATTAATAGCGTCGGCACAATTGAGGGAACGCCAAATAATCCTCAGATAGCAGGAAAAGTCGCCTTTTCTGATGGAGCATTCAACGGCAATCTTTTACCATCAAAGCTGGCGGGAAATTTTAACTATGATGGTAGTGAAGTAGTTTTCAATACCACCGCCCCTGATTCAATTCAGGTAAAAGCCACCGTACCCTATCCAATTATTCCTGGAAAAAGCGATCGCCTGACAGCTAGTGCTAATCTGGAGCAAGAAGCCTTTGTCTTTTTGGCTGCTTTTAGTCAGAATTACCTCAACTGGACTGGTGGAGAGGGAAATGCCCAGCTTGAGGCTAGTGCTTCGTTGGATTTAAACCGAGAAAATATAATTTACGATCTAGATGCTCAAGGAGTTGTTAATTTAAAAGATGCCAATGTTTTGGTGGAAACGCCCTTCTTCTCTGAACCATTTATCGGCACAGGCAAAATTACGCTTAATAATCAGATTGTTAACGTTGAAACCCTAAACGGAACCTTCGCCGATAAGGATTTATCCGTTACGGGTAAGCTACCAATTCTCACCGCAGTGAATAATTTAGATAATCCCCTCACTATCGATCTTCCACCAGGAGACATTGAGATCGATGAACTTTATCAAGGAGGAGTTGAAGGTCAGGTAACAGTAACGGGAGCATCCTTAAAACCCGTAATTGGGGGCGAAGTTACCCTAGAAGATGGAGATGTATCTATTCCTGAAAGCGAAACTCCCACTCAAGAAGATACAGTTCAATTTGCCAATACCAAAGTTAGTGATACGGTTGCAGGGACCAAAGCAACTAACAAAGCCCAAGCTCAACCGCAAAATGCTGCTGCTAAATCCTCTTTTGTTACAGCTTTAAATAACCTCAAGGTTAATCTTAAGGACTTCAATCTACAGCAAGATCCTCTATATACTTTTCAGCTTAAAGGCGGTTTAACCCTCAACGGTACAATCGACGAACCAAGCAACATTATTCCCCAAGGAAGGTTACTGCTAACTCAGGCGGATGTCGATCTCTTTAGTAATAGTTTTAGTGCCGCTCGTAATCGTGAAAATACGATTGTGTTTACTCCTAATGCAGGAATATTTAACCCTGAACTTGATATTATCTTGAGAACTACAGTTGAAGATGTTGACGGACAGGAATTTAGTAACCTTCGCCTAGCTGAAGCTAACTCTAATGAGATAGCCGATCCTCTATCATCAACTAATAGCAGTCAGACTGTCCGAATTAGTTTAGTAATTGATGGCGAAACTACCGAAATATTGCCAAACCTAGCGCAAACAAGAAACCTCAACTGTAATATTCGCCCTAACAATGAACCTTTAGTGGAAAAAAATCAATATTACGCTGAAGCAGAATTAAATCGATTTACTCAATGCTTTAATCAAATTGCTGATGCAGGTGGAGATAATCGTAATTTAATCAACTCTCCCGCTGTAGAATTAACCAGCATTCCTTCCCTCAATCAAGGGGAAATTGTGAACTTATTGAGCGGTCAATTTATTGCTTTTGCTCGAGATGTAAGCAATCGTAGTCAATCAGAATTATTTGATTTAGGAGTCAATAAATTTATCTTGACACCGCTGCAAAATGAGGTATTTTACTTTGTCGAGGATACGACAGTACGCTTAGGCAGAAATATTGGCTTGGATTACTTAACAGTATTTCCTAATTTGGAAGCAATTTATGAATTAAATCAGGATTCTTCGGTGCGTTCGACCTATAATTATGTCCTAAATGAAGCCACAATCGAATATCAGAGAAATTTTTAACGTCGATCGTTTAGGATAAATTGTTGAATATTAAATCTCTAGCCGAATGCAGCTCAAAATTACGGTTTCTCCCCATAAAATTGTCAGATATCTGATGATTGGAGTAGTTTTTTTTACCCTAGTCAGTACAGGGATTCAAATATGCAAGTATGTATTTGATTATCGAGATGATTGGATGGATTTATTTAATCTTGATCGCGAATTAAACTTCCCTACCTGGTATTCGACACTGATGATCGTATTCTGTGCAATTTTGCTCAGAATTATTGCTATGGGCAAAAAACAACAGGGCGATCGCTATACTAAAGATTGGCATTTATTATCGCTGATTTTTTGGCTTTTGGCGATCGATGAGATAGTTAGTATTCACGAAATTCTAATTATTCCAGAAGTTAGTCAAGCTCTTAACTTACCCTGGTTTCTCCATTCCATGTGGGTAATTCCTGGAGTTGTTTTTGTCGCTTGGTTTGCTAAACGCTATGGAAAATTTGTGCGCCATTTACCAGTTAAATCTAGACAACATTTCATCGGCGCAGCCTGCACCTATATTGGTGGTGCATTGGTGATGGAAATGATTGGCAGCTATTTTGCCCAATCTATCGGACAACAGCACATAGTCTATGCTCTAATTGCTACCGTCGAAGAAGTTCTAGAAATGACGGGAATTGTTATGTTTATTTATGCTCTACTTGATTATTTAAGTAAATGGGCTAATCATTTAGATCTGAAGCTAGATATTTCCGGCGTTGCTGAATAGAAGTATGAATTATAAGAAGTTTAAATTGATATACATCTTTAAAAAGCTAATAGCTAATAGTTAACAGCTAATGGCTATTAGCTATACGCCCTAAAGGACTAGCTCCGCGTCCGCTGCATCGCTTCTGACTTACCTAACCTTGAAGTGTTCTATCCAAACAGGATTTAGTATTATAACGAGTTACCGTAAATCCCCTGATTTCCAACTCCATTAATATAAGACTTTATCGTTACTTTATAAACAACTGGATAATTTTAAAGATTTAGTCAAGGACAGAGTTCGCTAAACTTTTTAATCCAAAAAAGTGTAATCTTCATCTTAAGTAATAAAATGATGATTTTAAAATTACTATAGTGCGCTCGAATATTACAAAAAACTATTATTCCTCAAGAGGATATTTTTGTAATTAAAGAGTGTTAATTAAAATTACTTGGCTATTGTTTAATTCACAGAATGTAGAGCGAAGTTTAGATTTAATCTTTGAGCATTCTCGTCAATATATATACAAATTTCAGCTAAATTATCATGTCGTCTTTATCTCATCGATTTTCTAATAATCAAAAAATACCAAATAACCTAGACAGTAGAGCCATTGTTTTTATTGATTCGAGACTGTCTAATTGTAATACTCTAATTCAAAAAGTAATACTAGAAGCAAGAGTGATTGTAATTGGTCTAAAAGATGATGGGATTAGAGAGATTACCCGCATCTTAAACTCTACCTGCTGTCAAGAAGTATATCTTATTAGTCATGGCTCTCCAGGATGTCTCTATCTTGGCAATAGTGAACTAAGTCTTAACACCCTAATTCACTACGAGCTAGAGCTTCAAAGCTGGTTTAAAATTAGTTCTCCTGACAATAATTTTACTTTTCCCAAACTGTTTTTATCAGGTTGTGATGTAGCGGCTGGAGACGCTGGCGAAGAATTTATGACTAAGCTAAATTCAATTACGGGCGCAACTATTGCAGCTTCAGTCAGTATCATCAATAATAATATTTTTAACTGAGAATAGCGCGATCGCTAATAAATGGGGACACCGCCTAAAAGTGTCCCCAAAAACCTAAAAAAAACATTTTAAAAAAGTAGTTTAATCAAATGGCTAGTCTATAAAAACCAGCCGTAAGAATGTAAACCTTGTCCTAACAAGTTGACTCCTAAATAGCAGATCCAAACTACGACAAAGCCAACTGCTGCCAAGATAGCTGGTTTTCTTCCTTGCCAACCACGAGTAATTCTGGCGTGAAGATAGGCAGCAAAGACTAACCAGGTAATAAATGCCCAGGTTTCTTTGGGATCCCAACTCCAGTAAGAACCCCAGGCTTCGTTAGCCCAAACTCCCCCAGCAATAATGCCAATAGTTAAGAGGGGAAAGCCTAAACCAATCACGCGGTAGCTAATGTTATCTAAAGTATCAGCTAGGCTTAAACGTTCAGGAGAAAGAGTTACAGTTTCTGTTTGCGGTAGATCCATAACTGCTGTGTTGCCACTAGTTGAACCGCTAGCATAAGCATTATCTACAGAATTTTTTAAAGTCTTTTGCTTGACGCGATCGCGAAAACTTCCCGTACCAACTGAACTTCCTTTTAACTGTACTTTTTGTCCACGAGTAATAATTAAAAAGCCAATGGCGATCGCGCTTCCTACCATTAAAGTAGCATAGCTTAACATCATGACGCTGACGTGCATCATTAACCAGTTAGATTTTAAAGCCGGTACTAAAGGGGCAGATTCTTGCATTTCCACAGGAAGACTCAAAGCAGCAAAGGCTGTAATTCCCATTGCTACAGGGCTAGTAACCACACCGACTAAACGGCTACGGCTCATTCTTTCAGCGACAAAGTGGATCGTAGTGACACCCCAGGCTAAAAAGAACAAAGATTCATAAAGATTGCTGAGGGGAAAGTAACCAGCCTCGATCCAACGAGAACCTAATAAAGTAGCCATGCAGAGGTTCGCCACTGCCATTCCTGTAGAACCTAAAGTTGCCATATAGGGCAGATTAGGAAAAGCAGCCCCGCCCCAGTAAATCAGCATGGTAACTAGCAATACCGCAAAAGAGGTATTGTCTAAGAAGCTTTCTAATGCGATTAAATCCATAGTTTTTTGCGATAATCGTGCTTAAATTCGCTTTGCTGCGCGATCGATATATTTTATTATCTCTCTTTACTTTAGTTTAAATTCAACGCTGTAGTCTAGGTCATATCATTTAGCATTTATCATTTAGCATCTATCATTTTTGTATAATGTTGGCGTTGTTCGTTATTAGAATTTTCGGTAGAGGTTTTGATGCTAAGACAGATTGATGATAGTCTTTGGGTAGCTGAACAACCGCTCAAGTTTCTGGGACTGGAAGTCGGGACGAGAATGACAGTGGTTAGGCTATTTGATCGATCTTTAGTGCTGATTTCCCCAATCAAAATAGACTCCAAAATACAGCAGCAGTTAAACACTTTAGGTACAGTTAAATATCTTTTGCACCAAATTTGTTTCACTATTTGTATCTTGATCGATGCCAGCGAATGTATCCCCAATCAAAAACCATCTCGCCTCCAGGATTAGCTAAGAAAAAGCCTGAATTAAGTATAGATAAAGTATTTACTGAAGATCGGATTAAGTTTAATTCTGAATTGGAATATACTCTGCTTGCAGGATTTCAGGCATTTGTCCCCCCCAAAATAGCAGTAGTAAACGAAGTCGTATTTTATCACCTTGCCAGTAAAACATTAATTATTACCGATTCCGCTTTTAATTTTGACAATACATTTCCTTTCGTCACTCAGTTAGCAACCAGGGTATTAGGCAGCTATCAAGTTTTAAAACCTTCTTGGTTAGAAAAGATCGCGCAGCAAAGATAAGCAGCAACTCAAGCAGTCTATCGATAAAATTCTGGCATGGGATTTTCCAAGAGTCATTATGACACACGGTCAAATTGTTGATTTTGAGGCTAAACAGCAATTAACTAAAGGTTATCAATGGCTCTTCAGTAAGCATATTGTCCCGGTAAACCCGATAAATATATTTGTCTTTAATTTATAATAGCAAAATGTGTAGTATGTTGTTTACAAAAACAATTCAAAATTGATATCAGCACATTGCAATCAAGAATTAATCATGAAACGTAGAACATTCTTCGATTGGGCTGGAATTGGATTACTAGCGAGTTATTTTCCTGTAGCTTTGGCTACCTGTTCTCAAACTAAGGATGACAGCAATACAACTGCTCAAACAACCTCTAATAGCTCTAGTACAGAAGAGTTTGTCTCATTGGGAACAGTTGAAGAATTAGAATCAACTGGCTATTTGTTAAATAAAGAGTCTCAGGTTCTTGTGGTTAAAGATAGTGAAGATGGGCTTTGGGCCTTAAATCCAACCTGTACTCATCAAGGATGTATTGTCGAATGGGAAAGTGCAACTAATACTTTGCTTTGTCCCTGTCATAACGCTAAATATGCTGCTAATGGAAAAGTCTTGGCTAAACCTGCACCAGAACCTTTAGCTGTTTACAAAATTAAACAAGAAAATAGCGAAATTTTGGTTAAAGTTAGCTCATAAAAAGCAAGTATCATTTAAGCTATACACTAATGAAGTTATTTACACCCAATGTAGTTCTACAAAAAATTAAAGATAAAGCAGGACACAAGTTTAGCTAGGCAAAATTAAGGCGATTTAAGCTGAAATCTATCAATATTAATACATGCTAGGTTTAGTTAATTCAATGCTATAAGCTTGGGGCTATTTTAATTAATTTTTCTGGTCGTAAAACCACTTTTAAAGGCAGTATTATTTAGTTGCCAACTAAACTTTTTGAATTAAAGTTTTCGTTAAGATATATTGAAAATTTACTAAAGCACAATATAAATAATATTATTTAATCAATATTGGCGCTCGCCTTAGTTTAATTATTATCTCTGATTGTAATTATCGGAGCGTAATAATCATTTTTGACAACTGGATTCACGCTCGTAGTCGAACAGCTATATTTGGCATATATCTAGCATATATTTTGCAATTGAAAATTAATAATAACTAGCGCCGATTTAAGCGATCGCTTTGATAGAATAGTCAGAACTTTATGTTTATTTCTTATTAGTTTGAGCTTTAATTCGCTAAAGCCTCACTGAATATTATTCATATTTTTAATCTTAAGCAAATGAGCCTCTGTATAAATCCTCAATGTAAGAATCCAATCAACTCTGACACCATTATTTTTTGTCACGGTTGTGGCTCAGAATTGCTATTAGATGGTAGATATCGTGTGATTCGAGAACTTGGTCAGGGAGGGTTTGGAATCACTTATGAAATAATTAGTGTCAATTCGCGTCCTTGGGTGCTTAAAGTTTTGATGGATAATCATCCCAAATATGTTGAGTTATTTCAACAAGAGGCTCAAGTTTTAAGTATTCTCAACCATTCGGGAATTCCCAAAATTGATTTAGACGGCTATTTCCTGTACTTTCCCCGAGGCGCAGAAGAACCATTGCACTGTCTAGTAATGGAAAAAATTGAAGGATTAAACCTAAGCGAGTATATCAAACAAAGAGGCGATCGCCCAATCCAACTCAAAAGAGCTTTACGCTGGTTGGCTGAGTTAACTTTAATTCTCGAACAAGTCCATAAAGAAAATTTTTTCCATCGAGATATTAAACCATCAAATATTATGCTGCGAGCGAATGGATGTCTGGCACTAATTGATTTTGGTACGGCTAGAGAATTAACCAATAGCTATATTCAGAAAAAAGCAGCAGGTGAAATTACAGGCGTTATGACCCAAGGATATACCCCAATGGAGCAGATGAGAGGCAAAGCCGTCTTACAGTCAGATTTTTATGCTTTAGGCGGTACGATGATCTATTTGCTAACTGCTCAAAATCCGAGCGATTTTTACCATTCTTTAAGTGACAAAATGGTTTGGCGCGATGCCGTACCGGGAATTTCTGATGAGTTTGCTGATTTAATCGACCGCATGATGGCATTTTCTCCTGCTAACCGTCCATCAAGCAGCAGAGAAATTTTTAATCAAGTTATCGCTATAGATTCCAGCTTACAAATATTAGATGAGCATTTTAATTCCGCTTCATTTACATCTACAATTACATCTACAACTGGAACTAGAGTAAATCAAACTTCAGCTAATTCAGCTTCGCTTTCCAACACAAGGCTGTTTTCTTCCTCAGATTGCCCCTTATCTCCAGAGTTTATCGAACGTTGTCGTCAGGAGCTAGCGGAATTTATTGGACCTATGGCAAATATTGTTTGTAAACGTACCGTAAAGCAAAATCCTCATATGTCCGAAAGTGAACTAAGCGCAGCTTTGGCGAAAACTATTGCTAACCCACAGCAGGCAAAAGACTTTCGGCAACGACTGAGGTAATCTATCGTCTTAGATTGCTATTGTCAGGCATTTTCTGCCTACAACTACAAATTTATCCAGCCAAAATTTATTTTTCCTCCAACATATCCATTGCCATTTTGATACTTACTTTCAAGCGATTAAGAGAAGCTGCTAAAATACCAATTTCATCGTTGCTTTTTTGTTCAAATTCCATGTCCATATCTCCCATACTGAGTTGTTTTGAGGCATAAGACATTTTTTTTAAGGGGTCGGTAATGGTGAACTTGAGGAATAAATTTAGTAAAACGCTAGCTAATAACAAGAAGATTACGACTTTGGTAATTACTAAATTACGTAGTTGACGAGCAGCATCCAACACCTGACTTGATGGTACAGAAATAATTTGCGCACCGACAATCTCATTGAGCTGCCAACCAAAACCGTTATCACTACCATAAGAAGCAATCAGGCTGGCTGGAGCTACTTTGGGGTCGCTATGGCATCGAAGGCAACTTTCTTTTTCGATTTTTAAAGGACGAGCAATATAAAAAATTTCTCCCCCAGGAATTGAGCGAAAACCTTGCATTTGCGCTTCAGAATTATTTTGGAAAGATTCAACAATCTCCGTCTCAAATTTATCTGCCTTATCTCGAACATTTGTCGGATTAAGAGTTGCCTCTTTGTAAAAAAACTGATTGTATTGCTCGTCTGTTCGCAGATGTTCAAAAACTTCTCTAGCAGAATAAGCAGGAACAGTTTGGGGTAAAAACACCTCTTCTGTTTCTAGCCGCGATGATAGTTCGGGATTAATTTGAGTACTGGTGTAGTTGCGAATTGAATTCATACTCTCAATTAACAGTGATGCTCGGTCTACAACTACCTGTTCTGCGTAATCTTGCAAAACCAGAGAGAGAACTATTCCCACAGCAGCTGTTAAAAATATTAAGATTATTGCCAAGAGAATATTTAGTTTTGTGCCTAACTTAAGATTTTTATACATGTTTGCAACATTTGTGTAATAAAACTTTAATTTTAATGTTTAGTTAGTTGTCAAAGATTTGGTTAATAATATTTTAAATATTACGTTTTGTTAGCTTTTCTGGTATTGTTTAAAGTTAAATTAATCAAATAATTATGAAAATATAAAGGGCAAAAATAAACTTGTGAGTAATAAGGTAAGCGTTAACGTCTAATTAGAGTATTCTATAAAAAATATGTATTTAAAGTGTATTTTGTTAATAATTGTTTTTACTTTGACGGCCTGTAATCGTTCACCAGAAACAATAATCAGCAAGCATAATATTGGAGTTGTCAGCTATGGAAAAAACGAAAATCCCCTCAAACAATACACCGATTTTCAAAACTATTTAGGAACAAGACTCAATAGCGTAATTGAGATTGAACCTACTTTTAATGAAGTTAGAGCTTTACAACAGATTTCTAGTAACAAGTGGGATTTAGTTTTTGCCCCGCCTGGTCTAGCTGCGATCGCAATTTCGCGCTACAATTATTTGCCTTTAGTTCCCTTAGAAGGAAGTGACAAAACTCGTTCGGTTTTAGTCGTCCAAAAAGATTCTGCGTTTGAACAACGTCAAGATTTAGCTAATCAAACTATTGCTTTAGGTCAAAAAGGTTCAGCCACAGATTACTATCTACCGATTTATAACCTTTATGGTCTGAAGTTTAAGGAAGTGTTATACGCACCTACTCCCCAGAATATTTTGCAGTTACTCAACGATGGTAAGGTCGAGGTAGGTGCGTTATCTTTAGCAGATTACAATCTCTACAGGCGCGATTTTGATGCCGATCGATTTAAGGTAATCTATCTCGATCGGCATAATGTGCCACCTGGAGCAATTTTAATTAGCGATCGCTTGGAACGAAATCAACAAGAACAAATTAGATTAGCACTGGTTGAAACCCCATCTTTTATTGCCTCTTCGGCTGGCTATCTACCCAACGAGGAGTTACCAGACTATAGCTACATGATTAAAGTAATTGAGAGGGTAAAGACTGTAATAAAAGAATCTCCAATGGTGTTTAAGTAATAGTATGGCAAAATTTTATTCTCAACTAACTTTACCGTTACAAACTTTTATCCAGAAGCAAAAAATCTTTTTTACCGCGACCGCACCTCTATCGGGTAGGATTAATTTGTCTCCTAAAGGTATCGATACTTTTCGCTGTATTGATGCTCAAACTGTTGTTTATCTAGATTTAACTGGTAGTGGTAACGAAACTGCTGCTCATTTACATGAAAATGGCAGAATAACTATTATGTTCAGTAGTTTTGATAAAAATCCTTTAATTTTAAGATTATACGGTCGAGGAGAAGTAATTAGCCGCCAGAGCGATTGCTTTAAGACTCTACATTCTCTATTTCCTGACACCCCTGGGGAAAGGCAGATAATATTACTCAAGATCGAATCGGTACAAACTTCCTGTGGTTTTGGCGTACCCATATATGAATTTAAAGAAGAGCGAGAAACTTTAATTGATTGGGCAGCTAAAAAAGGAAAATCGGGTATTGAGCAATATCAACAAGCAAAGAACCTAGAAAGTATCGATGGATTACCGACCAAGCTCGATCGCAATTGGCAAAATCAATAAGAAACTTAGTAGAGAAATTTCTGATTCATTTAATAAAAGCGATCGCTTGCTTATAATCTTGCCTTTGCCCAGTTAAGCCAAAGTAAACTGACATATACGTTACAATTAATCAAATAATAAAATTGCGATTTAGTAAGCAATTCCCGGGATTTAACTAGGTTTCCTGTTTCAACTTTTTATTAATATGACCGTAGCTCATCCTGTAGATTTTCAAGACGCTTTTGACATTATCGTGGTTGGTGGTGGACACTCTGGCTGTGAAGCAGCACTAGCAGCAGCCAGATTAGGCTGTCGCACTTTGATGTTGACTCTTAACTTAGATCGAATTGCTTGGCAGCCCTGTAACCCCGCGGTAGGTGGCCCTGCTAAATCTCAGTTAACTCACGAAATTGATGCGCTAGGAGGAGAGATCGGCAAAGTAAGCGATCGCACCTATTTGCAAAAGCGAGTCTTAAACGCTTCACGTGGCCCTGCGGTCTGGGCGTTACGGGCGCAAACCGATAAGCGAGAATACGCGACGGCAATGAAGCAGATTGTCGAAAATCAGGAGAATCTGAGCCTCCGCGAGGGGATGGTTACAGATCTGGTACTGGGTAAAAACGATGAAGTAATTGGCATCGAAACTTATTTCGGCACTTGTTTTGCTGCCAAGGCGGTGATTCTGACTACAGGAACGTTTTTAGGCGGAAAAATTTGGGTTGGCAATAAATCTATGGACGCAGGGCGTGCAGGGGAATTTGCGGTTACTGGTCTAACGGAAACCTTGAATCAGTTGGGTTTTGAAACAGCTAGGCTTAAGACAGGAACTCCTGCTAGAGTTGATAAGCGTTCGGTGGACTATAGCAAAATGCAGGCTCAACCACCTGATGAAGAAATGCGCTGGTTTAGTTTTGACCCCGCAGCCTGGGTACAAAGAGAGCAAATGAACTGCTATTTGACCCGTACTACTGCCGAAACCCATCAAATTATTCGCGATAACCTACATCTATCCCCCGTCTACGGTGGTTGGGTAGATGCTAAAGGACCTCGTTATTGCCCTAGTATTGAGGATAAAATTGTTCGCTTTGCTGATAAACAGAGCCATCAAATTTTTATTGAACCAGAGGGTCGAGAGATTCCCGAACTATATATTCAGGGCTTTTCGACAGGATTACCAGAAAAATTGCAGTTAGCAATGCTCAGAACCCTTCCTGGTCTAGAAAGCTGTGTTATGCTGCGACCTGCTTATGCGGTGGAGTATGACTTTATTCCTGCTACCCAGTGTTATCCCACCCTGATGACTAAAAAAGTTGAGGGGCTATTTAGTGCGGGACAAATTAACGGCACAACTGGTTATGAAGAAGCAGCGGGACAAGGTTTAGTTGCGGGGATTAATGCGGTGCGGTTTGTCAGAGGAGAACCTGAAGTAATTTTTGCTAGAGAACAAAGCTATCTTGGTACATTGATTGACGATCTCTGTACTAAAGATTTGCGCGAACCCTATCGAATGTTGACCAGTCGCTCAGAATACCGCTTAATACTACGTTCTGATAATGCCGATCGCCGTTTGACTCCTTTGGGTAGAGAAATCGGTCTAATTGACGATCGCCGATGGCAGCTATATACCGATAAGCAAGAGAAAATAGCCGCCGAGAAAGAACGGCTACAGGTCACTCGAATTAAAGAACTGGACGAGGCAGGAATGGCGATCGCGGCAGAAACTCAACAAAAAATCAAGGGTTCAATTACCCTCGCGGAATTATTATGCCGTCCTAAGTTTCATTATGCCGATCTCAAAAAACACGGTTTGGCTAACTCTGAATTAACTATCGCCGAGACAGAAGGGGCAGAAATCGATCTTAAATACTCTGGCTACATCAAGCGACAGCAGATACAGATCGACCAAATCGCCAAACATACTCGACGTAGATTACCTCAAGACCTAGACTACTTCACGGTAGAAACTCTACGGATGGAAGCCAGAGAAAAGCTAAATCAGGTTAAACCGCTAACGATTGGTCAAGCTACTCGTATTGGCGGTGTAAATCCAGCCGATGTTAATGCTTTGTTAGTTTATTTAGAAATTAAATCTCAAAAGCAAAAAGCGGTGGTAAATTAATAGGGGCTGTTCGCGACGCGAAGCTAGTGCTAAAGCATACCGCTTCGCATATCCTTTAGGGCGAACAGCCCCTACAGTTGAGTTGTAACTTTGACAATGAAAGCTTTTGTAACTGGCGGGACGGGTTTTATTGGGGCTAATTTAATTAGGTTGCTGTTGCAACAAGGATACGAGGTTAGAGCTTTAGTTCGTGGCAGTAGTTGTCTAAAAAATTTGGAGTCTTTGGATCTAGAGATCGTTCAAGGAGATTTAAACAGCAGCAATTTGACCCAGCAGATGTCTGGATGTCAGGTATTATTTCATGTCGCAGCGCAGTATTCTTTGTGGCAAGCTGATACTGACTTACTCTATCGTAATAATGTTTTAGGTACGCGTAATATATTAGCCTGCGCCAAGCAAGCAGGAATTGAACGTACTATATATACTAGTTCGGTTGCAGCAATCGGAGTCAAGCAAGACGCTCAAGCAAATGAGGCCGATCAAAGTCCCGTAGCTAAGTTAGTGGGAGACTATAAAAAATCAAAGTACTATGCCGAACAAGAAGCGGTCAAGGCAGTCCAACAAGGGCAAGATGTTGTAATTGTTAATCCCAGCACTCCTATAGGTGCGTTCGATCTTAAGCCTACCCCAACAGGCGAGATTATCGTTCGTTTTCTGCAACGCAAAATGCCTTTTTATGTAAATACGGGACTGAATTTGATTGACGTTAAAGATGTCGCCTGGGGACATATTCTGGCTTTAGAAAAAGGCAAAACTGGCGATCGCTATATTCTCGGCAATCAAAATTTAACTTTTAAACAATTGTTAGGTAAACTCGAGCAAATTACAGGCTTACCTGCACCACAGTATACTATTCCCTATTGGATTCCTTACAGCGTTGCTTGGTTAGAAGAGACTGTTTTGGCTAAGTTGGGTAAACAGCCGACAATTGCTCTTGATGGAGTACGTATGTCCCAACAAAAAATGTTCTACGATGCCAGCAAAGCAGTGACTGAATTGAACTTACCCCAGTCGGATATCGATCTGGCTTTGGCGAAGGCGGTAAAGTGGTTTCAAAGGTAGGGGATAATATTATCTTGCGCTCTTTATGAAAAATAACATAAGCAATGTTTTTAAGCTTCCGCAACAGTTACCGCAAGAGGAGTTGTTTAAGACTTTATTAGATAACGACCAAGTTTTGATTGAACGGATTGTTTCGACAGGACAGGTTACGCCAGAAGGGAAATGGTATGACCAAGAAAAAAATGAGTGGCTGATGATACTTCAAGGTGTGGGGGAATTAGGCTATGAGGATGGTTCTCGTATTAAGCTAACTACAGGGGATTATTTATTTATACCTGCTCATCAAAAACATCGAGTTGAGTATACCAGTACTGAACCTCCTTGTATTTGGCTGACGATCTTTTTTTAATTGAAGATGAATTTTACTGACAAACTCAATCAGGCGATCGCAATTAATAATAGTTTATTAATTGTAGGACTCGATCCTAATCCCGAAATGATGTCTTCTGAATATCTTCATGAAGATTGCGATTTGCTCGAAAGTATCGAAACTTGGTTGTTATGGGTAATCAAATCAACCAGCGATCGCGTCTGCGCCTACAAGCCAACTTTAGGTTTTTATCAGGCATTGGGTATACCAGGATTACGGCTATTAGAGCGAATCTTGATGGCTATCCCTGAATCTATTCCCGTCATTTTAGATGCTAAACACAGCGATCTTAATACTAGTACTGTCTTTGCTAAAGCTATTTTTGAGCAGTGGCAGGTGGATGCGATTACTCTTACTCCCTATGCAGGACAAGATCATGCTGCACCCTTTTTAGTTTATTCTGACAAGGCGGTATTTATTCTCGCTCATACCTCTAACCCCAAAGCTGAAACTTTACAGCGGTATCCTAATCTAGAACAACCATTTTATCTACAGGTAGTTAAAGAGGCGCAGTCTTGGGCAACTCCCCAACAGCTATATCTGGAGGTTGGTACGACTAATGTTGAGGTGCTAGGAAAAATTAGAGCGATCGCACCTGAAAGGACAATCTTACTACGTAGTTTATGGAGTAAAAAAAATAACCTAGAATCTTTAATCAATATTGGGCTAAACAGTACTGGTGAAGGACTATTAATTCCTATTCCTCAGGACTTGCTCTCTGATAGTAATCTCGCTACAGAAGTTGCCAATCTCAATCAAAAACTTAATATCTATCGCGAAGCCAAAAGCATTCACGGTCCTACCTGTGAACTCTGGACACCTGATGTCTGTTTGTTGACACAGCATCCTTATCAAGATCTGATTCTCGAACTGTTTGATATTGGCTGTTTGCTGTTTGGAGAATACGTTCAGGCTTCGGGAGCGACTTTTTCTTATTATATTGACCTGCGCAAAATAATTTCTAATCCGCATCTGTTTAATCAAGTTCTCGATGCCTATAGCGACATTGTACGGACGTTAAAGTTCGATCGCATTGCTGGCATTCCTTACGGTGCATTGCCCACTGCTACAGGATTAGCCCTGAATCTTCAGCGTCCGATGATTTTTCCCCGCAAAGAAGTTAAGGCGCATGGTACTCGTCGTCTCATTGAAGGTAACTTTTACCCAGGAGAAACGGTAGTTGTTATTGATGATATTTTAATTAGTGGTAAAAGCGTAATGGAAGGGGCAGATAAGTTAAAGTCTGCTGGTTTAAAGATTAAAGATATTGTAGTTTTTATCGACCATGAAGGAGGAGTAAAAGATCGGCTAGCAGACAACGGTTATTGCGCTCATTCAGTTTTAAGTATTTCAGAAATTACCAATACTCTTTACGAATCTGGGCGAATTAATCAAGAGCAATATAATTCTTTTAAGGAAAATCATTAAACAACAACTCAAGAAAAAGCTAGACCTTTTAGATTTAAAAACAATTATGACAATACCCGCTGAATTCAAGCTATCACTTATCAGTAACTTATATCAATAATTAATTTATACCATTGATTTAAACCAGTCGATTAATTAGGTCATAAATTCTAGACGTTATTTACGTTTCAGACATTAAACTTTTTTCAAATGACCTCTTTAACTTTGTTGTAACTAGGTTTTGGGTCAATTAATGATAAATGGTGATTTAGCCAATAAAGGCAAAAAAATCAGAATATTTCCAAACAGCTCGCAAAACACGGTATAGTTTATTGCAAAATACTTTTAATTAGCTATAAGGCAATTAATGCGAGGGGTAAGGACTTGAATCTGGTCAAATATAGTTTTTTCTTATTTCAATTAAGCTTATTACAGTTATTTATTATTAAACTTATTGCTGAAACAAAAAGCGATAATCAGAAACCCCTACCCTTAGAAGATTTACTGCAACGAGCCGATACCATCTTTCCCAAAGCTAAAACCACTTCCATCACCATCCCCCACAAACCAGAAGATGCCTTTATTGTTGGCAAAAAACAAGCAGGGGAATCCATTTCGTGGGGAAGTACAACCATCGCTTTAGGTCAATTTTCAGATGAGGTGGTACAGTTAGAAGTCGGCATGAACCCCTCTCGTGCTAAAGCAATTTTAAATCAGCTTACCCCCTTCACTACGGTACATTGGCTGGTATCTACTCACGCATTCTCTATTTCTTTGTGGGTTTAGCTCCAACTATCTTGATTACGGGCTTTGTGATGTATCGTTTGCGCCGTCGTCCTCAAAGAATCATTGAACCCAACAGAAAATTAATCAAAAAATAGATTTTAGATGAAAACATGAATTACATGAATTTAATTAAATACTGCTTTTATTTGATTAGTAGCTTATCGGCAGCAGTGACAGTTATTCAACCCGTTGCTGCTGAAAAAGTAAACCAACAATTTTTAGCAACTAACTTCAAATCTTTATACATTTCACGTCCAACTATTACTCCTAATTGGTTATCTGTGGGGAAGTTTCTATCCTGCCAAATTTAGCCAGAAGAACGCTTGAGAGCAATTGCGCGAATCAGAATCAAGTATGGATAATGACTAATTCTTTCCGCGCAGCTTATCTTACTTGGGATCGCAGTAATAATTTAGCTACATCACAACCAGAAACCGAACGCTATTTTGATTATGGAGAGTTTCCCCTGGAACAATTTTATAACCTAATGTTAGAAACAACTCAGGAGTTTGAGACTGAAATAAAACAAGCAACCACAATTGGCATCGAAGTTAATAAAAATCCGTTTATTCTCTCTGGTGAAGGGGTTGTCACTCTCAATCCACTTCCAATAAATGATTCAGTTCTTCCAAGTCCTTATCTCAGTCAAGATTTTATTAGTAAGAAGAACTATTTAGGCTTATTTATCGAACATGAAATTGCTTTAAGCGATCGCCTGTTCCTGAATTTTGAAGGCACTTTGGATGTAGTCATTAGCGACACTACAGATTTACCCGAACTACCTTCGGTTGAACCAGTTGAAAACAATAATTTTTATCCCGAACTCAGTCTTGATTATGAGTTAAGCGAGCGTTTATTTCTCTTTACTACGGTTAACTATCATGCCGAACCAATTGAAGGGACAGATATTAAAGATCGGCCTTTTGATTCGCAAACATATCGCGGAATTGAACTGGGAATTGAAACTGAATTTGGCGATCGCTGGCTAGCAACACTATCTTTGTACCATGAAACCCAAAATAATATTACGACCATTGACCCAAATGAACTAGATTTCGAGCTACAAATTAACGAACAAAGAAGCCTTTCATGGACGGGAGAATTAAGAGGAGAAATAACTCCTGGCTGGTGGCTGTATGGATTTTATAGTTATACCGATGCTGACGTTATTGAAGATGAAGTAATTACAGTCGGCAGTCCAGTTACAGGAGTAGCGCGTCATAGTGGTGGTTTGTGGACTAGCTATGAAATTACCCAAGGTACATGGCAAGGCTTAGGTTTTGGAAGTGGAATAACTTGGAATGGCGATCGCGCAGCATGGGCTACGCCCAATCGCTTTGGAGATACAGCTAATAGTTTAATTTTGCCTAGATATTTCCAAACTGATGCTGCTATTTTTTATTCTCAAGCTAAATTTAAAGCAGCAATTAGCGTCCAGAACCTATTTAATGCAGGAATAGAGGATGAAGAAGTTACCCAGCGATCGCTTTTGGGTACGGCTTTATGGGAATTTTGAGGTTTTTGGGGCGATAAGCCACTAGAAAAGCAGGAGAGCATAATGACTGATAAACCACAAGTTGAAGATAAAAACAATTAGAAGATAAATTTCTTTAATAGAATTGTTTTAGCTTGGATAGTTTCGTTAGTTTAAAAAATTAGTTAATCAAAATTAAAGCATTTTCAACTTAGTTTACTCAAGTTTGTTATTAAAGATTGCAGTCTTGTATTTTGCTAATTCTGCGCTTTTTTGACCATAAACTCCAGCAATTTGTTGCTGACAACAGGCGATCGCAAATTCATTAAACTCTGCTGGTTCGATACCAAACATGGATTCAAAGTTAGCTGATTCAACTCGGCAAAAACGAGGACGTTGCTCATAGATCTGACATTTTCTCTGGTCGTGGTCATAATTAATACACCAGCCGTCTTCCCCCACCATACTCAAATATGTCTCTAACTCTTCTTGAGAAAGATACTTTTCTAAATCTGGTCGTTCTTCAGGGGTAAGATTACAACAGGCACCACAATTACTAATGCACTGCCATTTGCCAACTTTTGAATGTTTAACTGTCAATTTTGATTGCTTCACTGCTTATCTCGATTTTTAAAAGGATTTATACGATAATTATTTATTCGGTCAGCACTTCTCCAAAAGCAAATTCGGGAGCAGCCAAAATAAAGATAGTAGACGGTAAATTAGCTACTCTTTGCTGGAGCTTTTCATAATATTCTATAAAGCCATTTGATGGTGCAGCCATACCTAAAAAGACTAGGTCAGAATTACCAGAAGATTGCTGCAAAATTTCATCAAAAGAACGACCTTCAGCAACAATGACTTGAGGAATTACATCAATGCGTAGATTTTGGCTAAAGCGATTGAGATTATCTTTAGCAGCATCAGCAGCAGCCTGGTTAGGAACAACCAACTTAAGGTAGATTTTTGCATTGCGCCAGTTGATGTCAGTACGCAATAAATATGCCAATAATAACATCAAACTACCGTTTGCCTGTATTCCCCCTCCCCACCATACGTCTATTTGGCGGCGGAAACCGAATTTTTGCTGTTGATTTTCGTGAAAAACAACTAGATTTCGTTTACTATTGTGTATTTCAGCGATCGCATTACAAAAACCCTCTCTATGCTCTGGTTGCTCGCTGTCTCCCATAACTACAGTGTTAGGAACAAGAGGACCTAAGCCGTAAGTTTCTACTAATCTTACCGCACCCTCAAAGGGATCGTCAGCAGTCACTACTCGCACTAGGGCTTTAACACCTCTTTTTTGTAGATAGTCCCGAATAGTTTTTTCTAAATTTAGCTGTTGTTTGAGATCGCGAGAACCACTGGGAAGCACACTAGAAACCGTCATCAAACTGCGATTATGACTAAAACCATCGGCAAGCTCGATTAGCGACCAGCGTTTTTGCGGTGCGCCAGACAAAACCAGAATATGAGGTCGCCAGTTTTTCGGATCTTCTTGCTCTTCGATTTGAAAAATGCCTTGACTGATTAATGCCATCCACATTCCCCGACGCACGTCACCCCAGGTAGTTTTTACTTCCCGGCGCTGTAACCAAAGATAGATACCTAAAACAATTACCGCAGCACAGATAGTAGCCAAGGCGTTAATTAAGAACATTACCCCCAAACAGCCAATTGCGCCCAAAAGCGATAGCGACCAATGCACCCGAAAGCTGGGACGAAAAGAAGGACTTTGTAAAAAGCCTTCAATAGCTGCCGAAACATTTAAGACAAAATAGGTGGTCAGAAAAAACATTGACAGTATCGGCGCAATTAAGTTCAAATCTCCTATACATACAGCAGCGATCGCAATTGCCAAGCTGACTAAAGTACCGTTACGGGGTTCATCATTCCTACCCTGTCCCTTGCCTAAAAAGCTGAATAATGGCGGCAATACCCCATCTCTTGCTAATGCTTGTAAGACGCGAGGTGCGCCCAAAATACTCCCGATGGCACTACTCAAGGTTGCTCCCCAAACTCCCAGCAGCATCGTAAAGCCAAAACCTTGCAAAGCAGTTTCTTGCATCACAAAGATGTCCTCGTCAATCAGGCTCGCTGAATCAGCTCGCATCGCCAAAAAGATCGGCAAAACCATGTATATTACATATCCTGTACCCACTGCTGCCAATGTCCCTGTCGGTAAAGATTTAATCGGATCTTTTAAATCTCCCGACATATTGACCCCAGCCATAATTCCCGTTACCGCTGGAAAAAACACGGCAAACACCGTCCAAAAAGGCAGCGCAGTCGGCGGAGGTGCAGCTAACCACTGTGGCTCTACATTAGGTAAGGGACTACCAAGGATAAATGCCAGCAGTGAGATGGCGATCGCAGCCATAATAAAGTACTGCGCCTTAATTGCCAAGCTAGCTGAAGCGATCGCGAGAATACCGACTAAAACAGTGATTATTAATGCTACATAGGTTTGATTTAACTCCCAGTCCTGAAAATTAATGCTGTTACCAAAAATATTAATTTTGGCATTAACTACACTTTCAGCAAAACCAATAGTGTAGAGTGCTACCGATACCGCCTGAGCAAAGTAAAGAGAAATGCCTACTGCACCCCCTGTCTCAATCCCTAAAGAGCGACTAATCATGTAGTATGCACCCCCTGCACGAACCACTTTGTCAGTGGCGATCGCACATACCGATAAAGCAGTAAGAAAGGTAATCGCAGTCGAAATAGTCACGATCATTAGAGTGCCGATTAGACCTGCATTGCCGACAACCCAGCCGAAACGCAGGTACATAATTACCCCTAAGATAGTCAATATCGAAGGAGTAAAAACCCCGCCAAATGTATCTAATCCCGTAGCTTGGGCTGCTGAATTAGAACTTGGTAATGAATTGGAATCGGAAGATGATTTCACTTTTGGTATGGTCGCTCAAAAATTAGGGCTTGCTGATGATTAATTAAAAACTGCGGGGATAATTATGCCACCAGTTTCAATCGAGGATGAAAGTTTTAAAAAATCGATGATAATATAATAGTCTGCAATTCAAATATATCAAGACAATCTAAAACTAGACTAACTATGACTCTGACTCAACAGCGCAAACAAGAATTAATGGCAGAATACCAAGTTCATGAAACTGATACTGGTTCTGCCGATCTGCAAATTGCCGTTCTTACCGAAAGAATCAACAAACTAACTGCTCATTTAAAAGCTAATAAAAAAGATCATTCTTCTAGAAGAGGTCTATTAAAAATGATCGGTCGCCGTAAAGGTCTTTTGGCTTATATCCAAAAAGAAGACTACGAACGTTACCAAAAGTTGATTGGTCGTCTTGGCATTCGCCGTTAATATATCAAATATCATGTCATCAGATTCTAAACGGGGTCGCTTACCCTTTGAACCCCGTAACAATAATAAAAAAGAAAAGCCCGACAAAACTACTTCCAAGGCATCTACTAGCCCAGCACCAAAAAAACCTAAATTCACTTCGAGAAATTCACGTCAAAATTCCAATCTATCAGCAATTCCTGATGTGGTTAGCAAGCGTATGGGGCGACGCATGGCAGTATTCTGTGGAATCCCTTCAGTTTTGGGAATGTCATCTTTGTTCATTTTTTACTGGCTTAAGATGAAAGAAGTTGTAGACCTGCCACCATATCTTGCCCTGGCTGTTTCCTTTGGCTTTTTAGGTTTAGGTGTCCTGGGTTTGAGCTATGGTCTGTTTTCCGCCTCCTGGGATGAGGAACGGACTGGTAGTGCTTTGGGGGGTGATGAATTTAAACTTAACCTGGGCAGAACTAAAGACGCTTGGAAAGCCTCGAAAAATGCTAAGGCTGATTGATTGAGTCTGTTTTTAAATCGAGTTGGGGCGATCTATCAAGCATTAGCATTAATAGCTGATTAGAAATTAATCAGCTGTTTCCAACCAACGACCAACTAATTGATTTGTACTTCAAATATCTTTAGTTCGAGTTTTCTAGATATTGAGGATTCAACATTAAAATCACTTCATCACTTTCGTCTACCTCATACTCATCTTGAGGTTTGTCAATTCAACCGAAACAGGTAACTAAGTGAAACTGTTTTTTGGTGGAAGTCGCGATCGCTTCAATATCGGGGTTTAGCTAATCATATTGCAATTGCGCTCTGCGCACTGCCCTTTGAATAGCTTTTTAATCAGGTTGACCAACGGTCAGGCAAGCCCCGTCGTTTTATATGCTTTAGGACGGCGGGGATCCTGACCTACTGAGGCTCGAGCGCGACCTATACTAGAGATCGGGAGGTTAATTAACAATGAATAAGTTATATGGACAAGATTTTAACCTTTGGCTCGAAGAAATAGCGATCGCGATTAAAAACCGAGATGTTAGCAAGATGGATTGGGACAATCTGCTAGAAGAAATTGAAGATATGGGAGCGAGTCAAAAAAGGGCTTTACGGAGCTATATGAATCGTTTGATCGAACATATCTTTAAGCTAAAGTACTGGACAAGTGAGCGCGAGCGCAACAGAAATAACTGGCGGATTGAAATTACTAATTTTCGCAGGGAAGCTAAAAGCATTTTAGAAGATTCTCCCAGCTTGAAAAAATATTTAGCAGCAAATTATTTGTTTTGGTACGACAAGTGTGCAACAGGAATTCAGAAAAGTAAAGTTTTTGATGTACCCAATCACGAGCCAATCAGCTTAGATCAGATGTTGGACGACAGTTATTTTGGCTAATTAAACAAAACAAACACGTTGAAGATCATCGATTGCGATCGCTTTGATCGGCTAGAGTTCAAGATGCAAATCCGTTCTTATAATGATTTCAGTTTTGTCGATTAAATTGAGGAGATGAGTCGATTACAAATACGCCAAGATGACTTGACAGGAGAAAAGTTGCCAATCTTCTTAAAGAGCATCTTGAAAACATGAAACAGATTACACCCCCTCAAAGCATTCATGCTCTTAATTTCAAAGCATTGCGATTAGGCTCCGCCTACGCTTCGCGATCGCCTGATATTACTTTTTGGACAGCTTGGGAAGATGATGAACTGTTGGAATGCGGTGCATTAAAAGAACTAGATTCAAGAAGTGGTGAAGTAAAATCAATGCGTACTGCTAAAGTTCACCGTCGTAAAAAGATCGCCTCAAAAATTCTCGAACACATTATTAGAGAAGCCGAACGACGTAGTTACGCTCATCTAAATTTGGAAACGGGTAGTTTTCCTGAGTTTGCTCCAGCAAGAGCTTTATATACACTCTATGGGTTTAAGTATCGAAGCCCTTTCGCTAAATATATTGATGACCCCAATAGTGTTTTTATGACGAAAAAGCTTTAGTAGCTACTGTATTAATGCTTGAGAGAAAGGTAATTCGCCAGATTGGCGATCGCTTGCGCTCCATTTTGTAAAAAAATTTACTACCATTACTGTTAAGATAATTTACTTAATAAATTGGGGTTATTAATCATGATTGTAGTCATGAAAGTCGGTTCTCCTGAGCAAGAGATTCAGAGAATAGAAGCCGAATTACAGGATTGGGGATTAACTCCAGAAAAAATCATCGGCAAACATAAAACAGTTATGGGTTTGGTGGGCGAAACTGCATCTTTAGATCCTTTGCAGTTAAAAGACATTAGTCCTTGGATTGAAAGCGTATTGCGCGTCGAAAAACCTTATAAAAAGACCAGTTTAGAATATCGTAATGGAGAGCATAGCAGCGTCGTTGTCTCTACTCCAAATGGCAATGTTACCTTTGGACAAAATCATCCTGTAGTAGTAATTGCGGGGCCTTGTTCGGTAGAAAATGAGACAATGATTATTGAGACAGCAAAGGCAGTGAAGGCTGCTGGAGCTAGTTTTTTGCGGGGTGGGGCATATAAGCCTCGTACTTCTCCCTATTCTTTTCAAGGTCATGGAGAAAGCGCGTTAGAGTTACTTGCTGCTGCGCGAGATGCTAGCGGTTTGGGCATCATCACTGAAGTAATGGACACTGCCGATGTGGACAAGGTGGTGGAAGTTGCCGATATTGTCCAGGTGGGAGCGAGAAATATGCAAAATTTTCCTCTGCTGAAAAAGGTTGGCGCACAGGACAAGCCAGTGTTTCTTAAACGGGGAATGTCAGCTACTATTGATGACTTGTTGATGGCATCAGAATATGTTCTGGCGGCAGGAAACTCTAACGTAATTTTGTGTGAGCGAGGCATTCGCACTTTTGATAGCCAATATGTGCGTAATACTCTAGATCTAGCTGTAATACCAGTATTACGCTCTTTGACTCATTTACCGATCGCGATCGATCCCAGTCATGGCACTGGCGTAGCTAAATTTGTCCCACCAATGGCAAAAGCAGCGATCGCAGCAGGAGCAGATTCTTTGATGATTGAAGTTCACCCCAACCCCGCCAAAGCCCTATCTGATGGGCCTCAATCCCAAACCTTTGAGGGTTTTGCCAACTTAATGCAGGAACTAAGTGTGATCGGCAAAGCCGTTGGTCGTTGGTCTGAATCTCCTGTAAGAGTGGGCTAAAGCTGGGGGATAATAGGAGTAATTGAGTAATTGTCCAGGCTAATTATGACCTGTTTTCCCCAAATTAATTAAAGATTATGAAAGATACCCCTAATGATTCTGCCGTCAGTGATGCTCAAACAGACGTTTCTTTAGACAAAACAACAGAAAAAACGACACCATTAAGCTGTTTCTTTGCTTCTTGCATTTCTGGAGTACTTGCCTTTGCTTCCTATTCACTATTTAGTTCGATAGTGCAGACTTATGCGACGAAGGCAGTGACTTCTAACAATCCAATCGTAATTAATATAACTTCCGCCGTTAGAACATTGGTAATGGGAGTTGTGGCGTTGGCTACAGGAGTATTTGCGATGGTGGCGATAGGATTGTTTTTGTTGGGGATTCAATTGACGGTACAAAGTCTGAAAAAAACTTAGATCGGCTGTATTAAAACTGTTTTTTCAATCTTGCACTAGAGCGATAAGCCTTACGGCATCCTAAAGGACGTTGTCTCTGTGCGGATACACCTGCGGATATACCCTTGTGGTATACCGCTTCGCGACGCGTAGCTAGTCCTAAAGGATAAGCTTCGCAAATGCTAAAGCATACCGCTTCGCATATCCTTTAGGGCATATCCTTTAGGGCATATGGCTTCGCTACGTAAATTGTCGGATCTTCAGTAAAACTTCTTACAGAAAAAGAATAATTTCAACAGCGCGATCTCTTTAATCATCAGTTTATTTATTTTTTTATTATTGACTGATTAGCTGTATTTGCTTCAGCATTTTTTGATAACCCTGCACATTATCATTTTCTATATATATTTGAGCAGCTTTTTTAAAATCTTCTAAAGCTCTAGGATAATAATCTATTTTTATAAATAGCCATGCTCTATTGTTGTAAAAATTAGGATTATCAGCATCTATTGATATTGCTTTATTATAATTTGTAAGAGCAGCTTGAAATTCATTCAATTCTACCAAGGCGATTCCTCTATTCATATAGGCTCCTACATTGTAAGGTTCTATAAGTAGAATTTTGTTACAATCATTAATTGCTTCTTTATATTTACGCAAATAATAATGAACGACAAATCGATTCAAATAGCAGTTAACGAATTGTGGATTTATTTCTAACGCTATATTATAATTTTCTAATGATTTATAGAAATCTTCTAACAAATAAAAACAATATCCCCGATTGTTATAAGCCTTAGCATTTCTTGGATCTATTTCTAAAGCCAAATCAAAATATTCAATTGCTTTTACATTGTCTCCTGCATCTGATAAGTCTATAGCTTTGTCAATTAATTTTTCGACTGATTGTTCAAGATTATGTTCTGCCTTATACTGCTGTTGGCTTACACAATCTATATATATTTGCTCAAGATTGTGTAAATAGTCTTTCGCAGTTTTAGGGTCAATCTTAAAAGCTGTGTCAGAATCCTGTAATGCTCCTAAAAAATTATTTAATGCTCTACGACTACTTCCTCTATTAAGATACGCTTTTGTATGTTTAGGATTAAAATTTATTGCAGTTGTAAAATCAATAATCGCTCTTTGATATTCTTTTAAAGAAGAATATCAAAGAGCGATTATTATAAGCATCTGCATTTTGTGGATCTAGTTGAATAACTGAGTTGAAATCACTAATTGCTCTCTCGTATTCTTCAACGTGAGCATATGAAATTCCTCGATTCAAATAACTATAAATAGAATTGGAGTCTATTATTAGCGCCCGATTGTAATCTTTAATCGCTTCTAAATGACCACCTATTGAAGCAAAAGCATAACCTCTATTATTATATGCTTCCTGATTATGAGGATTAATTTTTATTATTTGACTACAATCTTGAATAACTCCTTGATGATTACCGAATATGGGATAAATTAAGGTTGCTCTTACTATTAAAGCTTCATAATAGTTAGGCTTGACTTCGATTGCTTGATTGATAATTGCAAGAGCATTTGAGTAATTTCCTGTTTGAAACTCGTATATGCCTCTTTTCAGTAGTTCTTGAGCTACATCACGGTTGGTTATTGTATCTTTATTGTTCAACATAAATTATTTATTTTCCCTATAATTTATAATGTTATTTTGAACAAGTTAATAGTTCTGTGATGTAGATCTTTGAATTAAAATTCGTTTTGCAACGCAGCATTACAGCCATAGGCCTCAACTACGCAAATTATCGGATCGTCGGCAAAACTTCCTACAGAAAAAGAATAATTCCCAAGCGCGATCGCACCTGTTAAATTAATTTTTTTTATAGTTAGCAAACAAACGTTCAGCTTCTTGACGACGATCGATCTTATTGTTGCGAATACCTGCTTGTGTACTTGCTATTGCTTCATCTAAGTCATATTGAGACCATCTAACATTAAACAAGCTTCTTTGAGACGTGATAGTCACTTTTCTCTAGTTTCTGTGTCAGGCATTTTATTTTTATTCATGATAAATTCCAGTTATTTTTAATTTCTTTAATACTGACTTAAACAAGCATCAATAGTTAAATCTGCTTGCTCAATCGCCCGATACAGTATTGAATTATTACTAATAATTTTTAATAGGAATAATGTCTTTACTATTCCTATCACGCTTATTAGAATTAAAATTCGCCTTTCAATGCTGCATTACAGCGATCGCAAATTGTCGGATCGTCGGCAAAACTTCCTACAGAAAGAGAATAATTCCAACAGCGATCGCACTTCTCACCGTCGGCTTTGACTACAGCAATATTTGCCAGATCTGATTCACTTTTATATTCTGCATCTCCAATAGAATCGACTAACTCGACTTGGGAAGCCAAGAAGAAGTAACGCAACTCATCTATATGCGAAGCGGTATCCGAAGAGACGTCTTTTTCACTAAGGGTATTAGCAGAATTATAGGATGCAAGTTTATTTTTCAACTCCGAATCAGGAACATGAAGCAAGACTTTAGCATCCAGAGAAGAACCAATCGCTTTGGCTGTTCTTGCCAGTTCCATTACCTTGTTGACTTCATCTCTTAGATCTCGAATTACGTCCCATTGTAGGGGTTGTTCGTGAGACACTTGCGTTGCGGAGGTATTCTCGGTTGAGCAAAGTGTCGAACCCGAAGGGCGAACAACCCCTACGCGCCATTCGTCTTTGGTTTCTACCCAACCAGATTCAAATACGGATTTATAACCAGTGTCGTAGGGCAAAGCCTGCCAAATATCTTCTGCCATATGACACAATACAGGGGCGATCGCTTTAGCAATATTTTCAATGGCGATCGCTAATACTGTCTGACAACTACGGCGACGGAAGCCATCGAGACTGCTGATATAGAGTCTGTCTTTAGCGATATCTAAATAAAAGTTAGACAGATCGACAACACAAAAGTTTTGGATCGCCTGGAAAAAGCGGAAGAATTGATAGCTATCGTAAGCTGCGGTAACTTCGGCAAATACCTCTGTCATACGATGCAGCATATACTTATCTAATTCTGGTAAGTCTGCATAAGCGATCGCATTTTTACTCGGATCGAAGTCATGTAAGTTGCCTAGTAAGAAACGGGCAGTATTTCGCACCTTGCGGTACATATCAGAAGTTTGCTTGATGATATTCTTCCCAACGCGAACATCAGTCGAATAGTCTACAGAAGATACCCAAAGGCGCAGCACATCAGCACCATAAGCAGGTTCTTGTTTCTGATTATTACCCCCTTCAACAATCAATTCAGGGGCGATACCATTGCCTTTAGACTTACTCATTTTAAAGCCTTGCTCATCCACTACATAACCATGAGTAAGAACGGTTTTATAAGGTGCAATGCCATTAACTGCAACACTGGTAAGCAAACTCGATTGAAACCAGCCTCGATGCTGATCCGAACCTTCTAAATACATATCGACGGGATATTTTAATCTTCCCTTCGCTACCGCAGCCCAAGATGAACCAGAATCGAACCAGACATCCATCGTATCAGTACCCTTGCGATAGGTGCGTCCATTGTTACGATAAGACTCAGGTAATAATTCTTCTACCGATAACTCCCACCAAGCATCAGAACCTTTTTGCGCGACGATCGCCTTTACATGATTAATCGTTTCTTCAGTCAATAAAGGTTGATTTGTCTCTCGATCGTAAAATACAGGAATCGGTACACCCCAACTACGCTGACGCGAAATACACCAGTCAGAGCGATCGCTGACCATAGGAGTAATGCGTTTTTCCCCTTGTGCAGGTATCCAGGTGACATCAGAAATTGCTTTTAATGCTGCATCGCGGAATCCTTCTACTGAAGCAAACCACTGTTCAGTGGCACGAAAGATAGTCGGTTTACCAGTGCGCCAGTCATAAGGATATTTATGGGCATATTCTTCATGCTTGAGTAATGCACCAGCTTCGGTCAAAGCATCGATAATTGCTTGATTACCCGCGCTAACTTTTTCATTTCCTTTAGCGACTACCTGCAACCCAGCAAACTTACCAGCTTCCTCGGTAAACTTTCCGCCATCATCCACTGGGGAGAGAATCGGCAAACCATACTTTTGCCCTGTGATATAGTCTTCCTGTCCATGTCCAGGGGCAGTATGTACTAGTCCTGTACCAGATTCAGTCGTGATATAGTCACCACCGACTACAACTTTACTTTCTCGGTCAAATAAAGGATGACGATAGACAGTATTTTCCAAGGCTTTACCTGTTAGGGTAGTTTTAACTTTTAACTCTACTGCCAAGGTTGCCGATAATCTTTCAACCAAATCTTGAGCAACGATTAAATAAGATACCCCTTCCTTTGCCATCATTGACTCTATAGAGGGCAGCGATGCAGCGGACGCGACGTAAGGAGCTAATCCTTTAGGGCGGTCTTGGGGGTTTCCCCCATGAGCGACTGCATCAAGACAAGGCGGACTCATTTCCACAATTGCATATGTTAATTCTGCGTTGACAGCTACCGCTAAGTTACCAGGGATAGTCCAGGGGGTAGTAGTCCAAATAGCTACGCTTAGATTTGGTAAATATGGCTCTAATTCCGTTGCACCTTCTCCCAATTCAGTTACCCGAAAGGCTGCATAGATACTGGGGGAAGTATGTCCTTCTGGATATTCTAATTCCGCTTCAGCCAGTGCCGTACGCGACGAGGGACTCCAGTGGACGGGTTTTAAACCCCGATAGATATGCCCTTTTAACACCATTTCCCCAAAGACATCAATTTGCGCTGCTTCGTATTCAGGCTTCAGGGTTAAATAAGGATGTGACCAGTCACCCCAAATTCCATAGCGTTTAAAGCTTTTACACTGTTCCTGTTGAGCTTCGAGGGCAAATTCTTTGGCTTTTTGACGTAATTTAAGAGGAGTTAATTCTTTTCTCTCTTGGGACTTCATTTTCTGAAGAACTTTCAATTCAATCGGCAGTCCATGACAATCCCAACCAGGAATGTACTCTATCTTATGTCCCTGCAATAACTTATATTTATTGATAATATCCTTCAGCACTTTATTCAACGCATGACCCATATGCAGCGAGCCATTGGCATAAGGAGGGCCATCATGAAGAATAAAAGAGTCATTAGGATTATTCTGCGACAGTTGCTCGTAAATCTGATTATCCGTCCAAAATTGCTGTAATTCTGGTTCGCGCTGCACGGCGTTTGCCCGCATATTAAATTCTGTTTGGGGCAGATTTACGGTTTCTTTGTAAGAACGCGTCGCCTGAATCGAATTCAGGCGTTCATGTCGTTCGTAGCTTTTTGCTTCTGTCACTTTCTTAACAATCTAACTAAGGGTTTCATTCTCCACCTGTATATTATTACTCGATCGCGTTTTTATAGTATCGATTCGCAAATTTCGATTTCTAGTAGTGATTATTGTCCCCTAAAGGATATGCCAATCACGGATTCACGGATAAACCGCACTCCGCCCTTCGGTCTCGGAGCGGTATGCTTTAGCATATGCGAAGCGGTATCCTTTAGGACTAGCTCTGCGTCGCACAGAAAAACACGAATAGAACAAATTAAGGTGATGTGATTAAAAAGGGAATTCAATATTCAGCCTAGATTCAAAATTACCGTCGGTTTTTAGATCGGCATTTAAGCCAATTGAACCTAATCCTGCTTTAGTTTTCCAGAAAGCACTCCCGCTAGTAAAGTTGGTGTCGCGATCGAGATTAGCTTTTATTCCTAAGTCACCTAAACTAGTATTTGTACCCAACTTAATACTGCCGCCTGTAAAAGTACTATCTTCATTGAATTGGCCATCAACTCCGATCCTTGAACCAAATAAAAGCTTAGTATCCCAGGAAGCATCGCCACCGTTAAATTTAGTATCTTCATCTATACGAACATTGACAGCTACGAAACCAATTACAGTATTGCTTGCAACCTTGATGTTTCCTCCAGTAAAAGCGCTGTGGCGATCAAAGTTACCTTTGATTGATAGTGAAGCCAGATCGTTTTTGGCATTCCAAGCAGCATTACCGCCACTGAAGTTAGTGTGCTCGTCAAAATTTCCTTGAACTACAATTACACCCAGGGATGTCTTGGCATTCCAAGCAGCATTGCCTCCAGTAAAAGCAATATTTTCATTAAAGTTACCTTTGATTGCCAAAGAACCTATAGCTGTCTTGGTTTGCCAACCAGTAGTAGCTTTAATTGGTTTAATTTGATTATTGACATTAACCACCAAATTGATCGAACCTATAGCTGTATTGCTTTGCCAAAAGGCTTTGCCTCTATTGAAATTGGCCTGAGAATCAAAATTGCCGTCGAAAGCCAGAGAACCAAGCTGAGTATCGGTTTTCCAAGTGGCATCCCCTGCTTTAAAAGGAATTGAGCGATCGTCGATATTGTAATTTGTTTCCCTTTCTAAATTGCTATGGTGTTCTAAAGTAAGAGTGGTAAAAGTTGAATTAAAAGGTTGAACGCGATTAGTAGCTATTTTTTGCTTAAAATCGAGCAAATATAAAAGTTCAGAGTCAGTAGTTCCTAAAAACTGTTTTGGAGCAATTAACTCTAGATTTTCTGGGGCGTAGTAGCTAAAAGAAACAGGCTGTCCAGATTCATTCAAAATCTGAATCGGTTCCAGAAAAATAATTGATGTGCCGAGAAATACTTCTGTTACAGTTAACCACATGAATAGCTCTGTAAATAAATCTGAGCGCTAAAAAAAAATTATAAAAATTACAAATGAGCATTTTTACTCATCACCAGTTTATCCGATCTAAAATTTAATCGCCATAATCTAAAAGCTAAAGAATATTGCTATGTCGTAAATGGGCTTGAGTAACAATTTTGTAACTAAAGTGATTAAGCGCGTCGGCAACTATTAAGAAGTTTATCAACGCCATATCGGAGTGCCTTTTAACTTAAAACGTGGAACGAATGCTTTATGGCGAGATGGCGGTTTGATGTATTCTCTTCGTTAGGCATAAATTAGTTACGAGTTATTGCCTTATTTTCGGAGTTACCAAGAATTTTTTAAAGCATAACTACTAAATTAGATCATCATTAGATTATCGCTATGCAACATTGATTACAAACAAACAATCGAAGTAAATATTACCTTTTTATTACGAAGATTAATACATTATAAATTATGGCTTTATACTCAGGAAATTAACCTATAAATTAACCAAAAAAATATTTTTAAAACTAGTTATGTCTGCGAGGATCGATTTAAAATTTAAGCTAAGCTCTATATTAATAGCATTGATACTAATTATTGGCGGTGGCTGTAGCAATAGCAATAATTCTGAAAACAATGCAGCACAAACAAAAGATAGCGCTAATGCTGGCCGTTTGGCGACAGTGAAAGAGCGGGGTAATTTAGTCTGTGGCGTAAATGGTCAGCTACCTGGATTTAGCTTTGTCGATGAAAATGGTGAATATTCAGGAATGGATGTCGATCTTTGTCGCGCTGTGGCAGCAGCGTTATTCGGCGACTCTACCAAAGTAGAGTTTCGAGATCTCGGCGCACAAGAGCGATTTGTAGCGGTGCAGTCAGGAGAAGTAGATTTGCTCAGTCGTAATACAACCTGGACCTTAAACCGTGATACTTCAGTGGGGATGGAATTTGCCCCCACAACTTTTTACGATGGTCAAGGACTATTAACAACCACAGCGAGCAATATTGAAAAATTAGAAGATTTAAATGGTAAATCCGTCTGTGTTCTATCTGGAACAACTAATGAACAAAATTTAGCCGATCGCATGAGAAGATTAGATCTAAACTATTCTCCTGTAGTATTTGAAGATGTAGACTTGCTGTACGCTGCTTATGAACAAGGGCGTTGCGTCGCTGCAACTAGCGATCGCTCTCAATTAACCGCCCGTCGTGCTGTATTGCCTAATCCAGACGAGCATCAAGTCTTAGACGTAGTATTATCAAAAGAACCTCTAGGTCCTTTGACGGCTAACGGTGATTCTCGGTGGTCTGATGTGGTTAAATGGTCTACTTATGCCATGATTGAAGCCGAAGAATTAGGCATCAATTCCCAAAACGTAGATAGCTTTGCCCAGACAAAAGACCCTGAAATTAGGCGATTTTTGGGGCTAGAAGGAAACTTGGGACAAGATATGGGATTACCAAATGATTTTGCTCAGAAAATTGTCAAACAGGTAGGCAATTATGGCGAAGTTTATCAGCGCAATATTGGTGAACCTTTTAAATTAGAAAGAGGCCTTAATGCTCTATGGACAAACGGCGGTTTAATGTACTCTCCTCCCTTTAGATAGAGAAGCACCATGCAGGCTGAAAAAGTTCCTCTATGGCGAGACAGTCGGTTAATTAAAATTGCCGGGCAGATTGTAGTTTTGGCGATCGTTATTATGGCGATCGCCTGGTTGGGGAATAATTTGCTCAACAATTTCCGACGATTGAACTTAACCTTTGGCTTCGATTTTTTGTCTCGCGCTGCCTCATTTGGAATTGCTAACCCCCCAATTGAATACAGCCCTACCGATCCTTATACCCGCGCTTTGGTAATCGGGCTATTAAATTCTCTCAAGGTAATGTTTTTTGGCATTATTATCGCCGGTGTTTTGGGAATTAGCGTCGGCATTGGGAGACTATCTGATAACTGGCTGGTACGAAAATTGGCCGCGGCTTATGTTGAAATATTACGTAACACTCCGTTGTTGCTACAGCTGTTCTTTTGGTACTTTGCGGTTTTCTTGCGACTGCCAAAGATCGATCGCCCTTTAATTGTGGGTGACTTTCTTTTTCTAAGCAATCGTGGATTAGATATTCCCTGGCTGATAATTAACTCACGTACTGGGATAGCGCTCGCAGCTATTATCGGCTGTATTTTACTGGCTATAGCTGCCTGGAGAAAAAGAAATAGCGCAGTTGAACAAGGACAAAATCCTCAACCCTGGATCTGGTTGGTTGGGGGAAGTGCGATCGCGATGCTGCTGCTTTTTTTGTTTGGTATTGATTGGGCTGTACCTCAGCTACAGAACAATTCCCTTACGGGTGGGCTAAATCTATCCCCCGAATTTGCAACTCTTTTAATCGGCTTGGGCATATATACCTCGGCGTTTATTGCCGAAGTGGTGCGGGCGGGTATTCAATCCGTAAGTCAAGGACAATGGGAAGCTGCCAAGGCATTAGGCTTAAAATCATCAGCGATGATGCAGCTAGTAATTTTTCCCCAAGCATTGCGGGTAATGATTCCGCCTTTGACTAGCGAATTTTTAAACTTAGCTAAAAATTCTAGTTTAGCGATCGCCGTGGGCTACAGCGATATATATGCGATCGGCAGTACAATCTCTAATCAGACAGGTAAGTCGGTAGAAGTCTTGCTAATTGTTATGACTGTTTATCTAGCCATTAATTTGATTATTTCTTTTATGATGAATCGCTTGAATAGTTCGGTTCAGTTAAAGGAAAGATAAGTCAAGTAATAAGTCTATCACGGATAAGCGGAGCAGCGGACGCGAAGCTAATCCTTTAGGGCGGTCTTGGGCTTTGCAAGGCGCGTTTTGGGCGGTCACGTTTCTCGTCACGAATACTCTTACTCAGTGCGATTCGTTTCTAGCCTAATAAATAAGCTAGACAGATTATAGACCCCTTGGTTTATAACTGAACTCTCAATTGATGAAGGTGAAAGTCCTTCCCGCCAAGTCCAGGCGTGACTCAAACCTGTCCACTCTGACCAGACTCGGAATTCTGGAGGGAGAAGCTGGAAACAGGGCGAAATCAGAGGTTATTTGTACTAATCACACTGCCGCTAAGGAAATCCCATGATGAAACAGAGCCTAAAAAAGCATCCTAGAGTAACACGAGAGTACAAAAATCAAAAAATCTCGATGTCGTTGATGTAATAATGCTCGCAGCATATTGAGTAGATAGCTGTAAGGACATGAGCAATCAACGGATGAATTGGCTACATCTAAAGGAACGAAAATAAACATCCTGAAAAGGAAAGTTTAATCAAATGAGGGAACGAAAAGAAACAAGTGCAGAGTCCAAGACTAGTCGAAGTCCTGGTAGGTATGACGAGATACGGAAATCTCAGCACTTGGGTAGGATGACCCGTAACTGGGTCAAGGCTTAAAGAAAATATTTTACGGAGTAGAAGCGCATGATTGGACACAGCAGTAATGCTAGTGAATTATGGGAATTCGAGGACTGGAAGAAATTCCAAAAGACGACTTTCCGCCTTCAAAAGAGAATATATTCAGCAGTTAGAAACGGAGACAAGCGTAAAGCAAAGTCATTACAAAGACTCTTACTAAAGTCGGAATGTGCGAGGATGATAGCTATTCGCCAGGTAACACAACTCAACGCAGGTAAGAAGACTGCTGGAATTGATGGCAAAACTGCGCTCACGCATGAAGAGAGATATGAACTCGAATCAGTATTGAACGAAGATAGTCACAACTGGAAACACAATAAACTTCGTGAAATACCAATCCCCAAAAAGGACGGTACAAAACGAATACTAAAAGTTCCCACTATCGCAGATAGAGCATGGCAATGCCTTGTGAAATTAGCTTTAGAACCAGCACATGAAGCAACATTCCATGAGCGAAGCTACGGGTTTAGAACAGGTCGAGGAGCGCATGACGCTCAGAAAATTCTATTCTTAAATCTCAACAGTAGAGCTAACGGAAAAGATAAAAGAGTTATTGAACTCGATATCGAAAAATGCTTCGACAGGATTAACCATACCGCTATTTTAGACAAGGTAATAGCACCTCAGTTTATTAAACAGGGATTATTTAAATGTCTAAAAGCTGGAATTAATGCCGAGTTCCCCGAACAAGGTACACCCCAGGGTGGAGTAGTTAGTCCATTACTTGCAAATATCGCTCTAAACGGAATTGAGGAAATACACCCATCTGTACGTTATGCAGACGATATGGTAATAATCCTCAAACCCAAAGACGATGCAGAACAAATACTTGAAAGAATTAGCCAATTCTTAGCAGATAGAGGACTAAAAGTAAGCGAGAAAAAGACCAAGCTAACCGCTACGGCAGATGGATTTGATTTCTTAGGATGGCATTTTAAAGTGCAGTCCAACGGAAAGTTTCGGTGCGTTCCCAGTGAAGGCAATTATCAGAAATTCCGTGAGAAGGTTAAGGAAATTGTCAACAATTCTAACTATGGTGCAGAGGTGAAAGCTAGTAAACTAGCACCTATCGTTCGAGGATGGAGATTTTATCATAAGTACTGCAAGATGGATGGCTCTAGATTTAGTCTATGGCACATAAATCACAGAACTTTTACAGTCTTCAACAAAGAAAAAAAACAAGACCGTTATAAAGCTACGAAATTAGTCGATATGGCGTTCCCAAATGTTTCTTACTCCGAGAACAGATTCGTAAATGTCAAAGGCAATAAATCTCCATATGATGGTGATTTAGCGTACTGGTCTAAAAGGAACAGTGTCCTATACGACGGATATACAGCCAATGCATTAAGACGACAGAACCATTCATGTGAACATTGTAAACTCAAATTGACTTCAGAACAGAGAGTACATCTACACCATGTAGACGGAAATCACTCCAATTGGAATTATAGCAATTTGAGAGCAATACATGAGTCATGTCATGACTACATACATATGAAGCACAAGGGAATCAAGCCCTAATTAAGTCGGGAGCTGGGTGCGGTGAAAGTCGCACGCCCAGATCTAACAGAGAGGCGCGGTAGGTAATACTACCCGTCGACTCTACCAAAGCCGCCGCCCAAGTATAGCGATATGCGAAGCGGTGACGCGACGTAAGGAGGACGCGACGTAAGGAGCTAATCCTTTAGGAATCCTTTAGGGCTAATCCTTTAGGAATCCTTTAGGACTGCTTCAAGAAGCTACGCCCTAAAGGACTAGCTTCGCGTCGCAAATAATGAGTTTTTTCTATTGCAACCAACTGTTTTTTTCAACCAATTGTCCGTAATATCAAATAATTAATGACGCAGTGCGATCGCCGATAAAATTTAGAATACTTGTTTTTGGCCGAGTTTATCGTAATTATGTCTTAAATCGGCTTGAACTCATACTCGCAAGCGACAAGTTGAATAGTACAAAGTACAATGTCAACTGTCTCGAACAGCAAGAATCATGAACAAACTAATTAATTTAATATTAATATTCGTTTTGACAATAGTTGGTAGTGGCTTGGGCATAGAACATCAGGTTTATTCGCAAACTGAACCAGAAATAGAGCAAATTAATTTTCAGCAGCATTTTGCTAATTTAGGAGTAAATGGTTCGATTATCATTTACGATCTTAACCGCGATCGCTTTTATCAACATAATCCCAATCGCAATAATGCTACCTTTCTCCCAGGTTCAACCTATAAAATTCCTAATTCACTAATTGCTTTGGAAACTGAGGTAATTAAAAATGATGTTGAGGTTCTTACTTGGGATGGAATTGAAAGAGGTTTAGATGATTCTCCTATTCCAGAATGGAATCAAGATTTAAATATGCGCCTAGCTTTTAAGTATTCTGCTATTTGGTTTTATCAAGTCCTTGCCCGTAAAATTGGTCATCAAAGAATGCAGGATTTTGTTAATAAAATTCAATACGGCAATCAAAATATTGGTGCAGCCGAAAATCTCGATAACTTTTGGCTTGAGGGAGAGTTGAGAATTACACCTCAACAGCAAATTGACTTTCTCCGCCGTCTTGAGCAAAATGAATTACCTGTTGCTCCAAAAAATCTCGCTCTAGTTAAAGATATTGCAATTACCGAACAAACATCTAATTATGTGCTTCGAGCAAAAACAGGATGGGTTACTTCCGTGACACCACAAATAGGTTGGTATGTGGGTTATTTGGAACAAAATAATAATGTTTATTTCTTCGCTACCAATATTGATATTGTGACCGAAAAAGATTCCGCAGCACGATTAGAAGTTACTAGACTATGTTTACAAGACTTAGGACTATTCTGATTTCTTCAAGCGATCGCTCTGCCCCAAACTGAAACATCTGCGTCTTATTATGAAATCTACCTTCAAGCAGGGTACTATCCGATCCCAGTTATCTACAAATCGTACTCAACTAAAAATTTTTATCGAAAAGCGTCTTGGCATAAATGAAATTCCTCTTGCTGAAGACGATGGATTTTTTGTACGATCAATAAAGACTCTTTAAATATTAAACCTCATAAAAATTGTGACTATAAAATCGTTATCTAAAAACGATCGCTGGTCAAAACTAGACTGGCATTGGCAAGGACATAAAATTCGCTACACTGTGGCTGGGACAGGCAAACCATTATTATTAATTCATGGCTTTGGGGCATCAATTGGTCATTGGCAGAAAAATATTCCTGTACTAGCAGAGGCAGGGTATAAAGTTTTTGCTTTAGATTTATTGGGCTTTGGCGGATCTGATAAAGCTGCTTTAGATTACAGTTTAGAACTATGGCAATCACAGATTAAAGATTTTTGGTCAGAACATATCAATGAGCCAACCATATTTATTGGTAACTCTATCGGTGCTTTACTAGCATTGATGCTATTAACCAACCATCCTGAAATTGCTGCGGGAGGAGTGCTGATCAACTGTGCGGGGGGTTTAAATCATCGACCAGGCGACCTCAATCCTATTTTAAGTGCAGTAATGGGTACATTTAATAAATTGATTAGCCATCCCGTTGCTGGTAACTTTATTTTTAATAATATTCGTCGCAAAAGCCAAATTCGCCGTACTCTCTATCAAGTTTATTGCGATCGCAATGCAGTGACGGACGAACTGGTAGAAATGCTTTATCAACCATCCTGCGATCTAGGCGCACAAAAAGTTTTTGCCTCAGTCTTGAGCGCGCCCGCAGGTCAATCTCCTAACGAGCTTTTAACTAATCTCTCCTTGCCATTACTGGTAATTTGGGGCGAAAAAGACCCCTGGACACCAGTAGCTGGGGCAAAGATCTATCAGGACTTGGCGAATAATAATCCTGAAGTTCAGTTTCAGATTATCCCCAATGCTGGACATTGTCCTCACGATGAAAACCCCCAAGCAGTCAATGCGATAATTATCAATTGGCTGGCTAATTTAAATTAAAGCAAAAAGTCAGGCGTAATTTGCTTACGCCTGACTTTTTATGGGTAGCATAAATACCCATGTCAATTATTACTAGCTAATCGTTTTTTCAATCTTCGTGATCTTCAAAAGGATCGCCTAAATCAGCGGATGGTGGACCAAAAGCTGTATAGATAGAATACCCAGTGATAGCTACTAATATAGTGCCAATGCTGATGCTAAGAACTATTGCAGGTTCCATAAGTAAATATAAATTATGATTACTCTTACTCTATAATATTACAGAAGATTACGAAAAATCTGATATTACATTATTATTGGACTATGTCACAACAAACTCGTTTGGGAAATATTCTCAGGCCGCTTAACTCTGAATATGGTAAAGTTGCTCCTGGCTGGGGAACAACCGTGCTAATGGGAGTATTCATGGCTTTATTTCTGGTTTTCCTCTTAATTATTTTGCAGCTTTATAATTCTTCTTTAATCCTAGAAGGAATCGATGTGGATTGGAGAACTTTAAGTCGCTAGACGTAAAGCAACACATTTATTGACTATTGAATTAGCTAATAACCCTGCTCGATCCGCAACCAACTGAGGATCGAGCCAATATCTAATTAATTTACTAAATTTACAGGAAGTCAAGATAATGAACATTTTTGGCATTGGTTTACCAGAAATGGCTTTAATTACAATTGTTGCTCTATTAGTATTTGGTCCGAAGAAACTACCAGAAATTGGTCGCAGCGTTGCTAAAACTCTGCGCAGTTTTCAGGATGCTTCTAAAGAGTTTGAAAATGAGTTTAAAAAAGAAGCGCAAAAAATTGAAGAATCTGTCAGCATGAATGCCAAGCTAGAATCTGCAAGCGATCCTAAGCTAGCCGAACATACTGATAGTACTCCTACTACTAAGTCTTAAAATATTAGCCAGATTCAACAAAGCTTAATTGTCTTAATTAAGCACCGTTCAAACTGTTGTTCTATATGTTGATTTAGGTTGCTTCATAGGAGTAAATGGCAATAGTTATAATAAGTTACGGGTTTTTAATTGCAGATAGCGATCGACTAACTCTTCACTAAGGCGATCGCATGGTGCATCTAAGACTAATACACCTCGCTGTCTTAATTGAGCAAAAGCTAGCTGACGTTGGGCTAATAAGTATCTTTAGTATTATCTGTGGGAGAATGGGCAATCTGCTCGACTATTGGATCGTTTAGAGTAACACAAAAAGGTAAATAGCGCGGGGTTAGACGAGTCATTGCGCCGAGTAATTCACTAGAAGCCGTAACATCAACTAGATCGGTAATTACAACCACTAAAGCGCGTCGAGTCTGCTGGGTAATTACCTTAGTTACGGCTTTAAGATAATCAGGTTCTAATAATACAGGTTGAATTGATGTCAGGCGATCGACTAGTTTTGATAAATGATGGTTACCTCTTTCTGGAGGTATCCAAGTAGTAATATCGCGATCGAATACAGCAACTCCAACTTTATCGCCACGACTTAACCCCGCCAAAGCTAGAGATAGAGTAGCATTTAAACCCCAGTCAAATCGTTTCAAGCCTCCAACCTTAGCCGTCATCAAGCGCCCGCGATCTAATAAGATAAATAAAGTTTGCTCTTGTTCTGGTTCTAATACTCTTACCACAGGGCGACTGGCAAAGCCACAGGGCGAACCAAGAACGCGCCGCGCCGTAGCTTTCTAATCAATCAGACGAATATCTTCTCCTGTGCGATATTCGCGTAATTCGGCAAATTCTGTACCTTTTCCGCGTCTTTTTGCCTGACGCATAGCACCACTATTTTCAATAGTTAAACGGATTGAAAGTTCCCTTAAGGCAATTAAGTCAGGATAAACAGTTACTTTCTGTTTGGCTGGTATTGTCCAATTGCGCCAGGTTAAACCGAATTTACCCAACTGACGTACTTGAATATCTCCCCATTCATATTCTCCACGACTATTGGGGCGAATAGTATAGGTTTGCTTGCTAATGCTATTGCCAGCTAGGTTAACCTCTAAAGTGTTTTGGTTTGCCATAAATTCTGAAGGAAAAGCATCACGGATTAAGGCGATCGCCTTTTCTTTGCCAGATTTGATGTTTAATTCAATTAAATTATCTCTACCAACAGAAAGACGATCTATCTTCTCTCGTGTTACTTCAGCAGCATGGTTTTTAACCTCAGACGCATCCATAATTGTTGCAATCAATAAAGCAAAATTATAAATTCGTAAAAAATTCAGACTTATTTGGCGATTAGTCAAAACATCTAGCAGCGCAGCACTAATACCACCTATTGATAGCAGTACATAACATCGTCGGGATGGAATCATGTTTTATCTAAGATAAAAATTTGTTTAACAAACGGCTGAAGCACGATAAATTGCGATTTAAACTGCGCCATTATTGCGATCGCTAATACTCCGAAACTAATTTAACCCAGCCTTTAGCCTTTGAGGATCTTTGATCTAGTTTAGTAGTAGCCTGTTCGACTGTTGGTGCTAACCACAAATAGACATATTCGATAAAGCCTCGTAACTCATGACTGTTTAAACTATGGAAAGGATTGATTATCTACCTGCTTAAAACCAGCTTGAACCAGCAATGTTCCTAGAGATTGTCGTTGAATTAGTCTTATTTGTTCCTGATTAGAGTAACCATGAATATAATCCATATTTTTGCAGGATAAAAAATAAATTACCGCGGCACAGATACTTGTTTCAATACAAATGCTATAAGTTCATCAAGCTGTACATTGTCTAGCTGCGCTTCGGGTTTGAGAATTAAACGGTGGCGCAGAAGTGGCGCAGCAATTTCTTTTACGTCATCAGGGATAACGTAGTTTCTTCCCGACAGGCAAGCGTTAGCTTTACTAGCATTCAACCAAGCCACAGCCGATCTCGGTGATGCACCTAAAGCTAAATCTGGATGTTGACGGGTGCGTTCAACTAAATCAAGTAAATAGTCTAATATATTATCTTCCACCTGAATATCTTGTACCTGTTGCCTTAAAGTCAAGATATCTTCTACAGTTGCGATCGGGTCAATTAAGTCTAAATCAAGTTTTTTTGCCTTAAATCCACTTTGTGCATTGACTAACATCTGTTTCTCTGCCTCTTTGACAGGATAGTTGACCAGTAGCTAAAACATAAAGCGATCTAGCTGTGCTTCGGGTAGAGGATACGTTCCCTCAAATTCCCAAGAGTTTTGCGTAGCAATTACCCAAAATAGCGACGGTAAAAGCATTGTTTCCCCATCCAAGGTAATCTGCTGTTCTTCCATAGCTTCAAGTAAAGCTGCTTGAGTTTTGGGAGGAGTGCGGTTAATTTCATCAGCTAGTAAGATTTCAGTAAAAATAGGTCCTTTTTTGAGGATAAAATTACGGCTATTAAGGTCAAAAATATTTGTCCCCAAAATATCTGAAGGGAGAATGTCAGGAGTTAATTGAACACGACGAAAATCCGCAACAATTAGTTTAGACAATACCTTGACTAATAAAGTTTTACCTGTTCCTGGCACACCTTCAATAATGACATGACCACCACTTAGTAAAGCAACCAGTAATTGTTTCACTAAATCTGATTGACCAATGACGATCTCGTCTATCTTTTGACTGAGATTATTTAGCAAAGAATTATTTGACATTAAACATTGCACTTAAAATTTAATTTTTGCTCTTGGAGATTTGATTACAGTAGTCGTTTTAACTCTTTGCTAGCTTGATGTAAAGCTGAAAACGCAATAGACTTATCTCGACAATCCTTGTCTCGATTAATTCAACGCATCGCTCGATTTAAAATTTTAGGGGACAGATTATATTTTTGCTCAAATCAGCACTACAGCTTTTATACTTTCTGTGGCAAATAAGTTTGCATAAAAAACTCTAATGCTGTTATACTAACCAAGTGTCAAATTAAAAGCTTAAAACTTACAACTAACAAGGTTTTCAAGCTAATAAAGGTTCTGGGGCGATTAGCTCAGCGGTAGAGCGCCTGCCTTACAAGCAGGATGTCACTGGTTCAAATCCAGTATCGCCCATTCTTTTTTAAATACTAATGTACATTAATGTGTGTGACAGGTGTTGTACATTAACTAATTATTTGTCATCGGTAACAAATTATTAGTTAATGTACAACCAATCAAAGCCTTGCTTAATAACCAGGCAGAAAGATTAAAAACCTACACCGAAATGGTAGGTTTACGACGTTTTGTTTGGCATGGAGATATCAAAGCATCAGAGAAAAAAGCGTCGCTCAAAGAACCTGCCCATATTTTAATGACTACCCCTGAGTCATTAGAGGTAATGCTTTTGTCTTCCAAAGTTCCTCACGCGAAACTTTTCGCAGATTTACGAACAGTTATAGTAGATGAGATTCATGCTTTAGCAGGAAGCGATCGCGGTACTCATTTAATTTCTGTATTTGAAAGGTTATTTCGCTGTACCCAAAACGATGTGCAGCGTATTGGCTTAAGTGCAACAGTTGGCAATCCTCAAGATATTTTGCAATGGCTACAGGGAACATCTCAACGACAAGGCTGCATTATAGATCCGCCTCACGTTCCCTCTAAAAAAGACCTCCGCATTTACTATCAAGAAACCACAAGAGCGATCGCTCAACAAGCTAGTCAAATAGCTCAAGGTCAAAAAAGTCTTTTTTTCTGTCAAAGTCGCTCATTAGCCGAAAAAATTGCCGAGCAAATGCAAGATAGAGATATAGACGTATTTGTACATCATAGTTCTGTATCAGCAGAAGAAAGAACCACTGCCGAAGAACGTTTTCATCGTGGTGGTAACACCAGTATTGTCTGCACTTCTACCTTAGAACTAGGAATTGATGTGGGCGACTTAGATTTAGTGCTACAAGCCAATGCTCCTACTACTGTTTCTTCATTTCTCCAGCGCTTGGGAAGAACAGGCAGAAGATCGGGTCAAAGAGCTAACACCACCTTTTTTTGTGAAGATACAGAAACAGTTCTCCAGGCGATCGCATTAGTCGAATTAGCCAAAAAAGGCTGGGTTGAATCTGTATCAATAAACAATCGAGTTTGGTCGGTATTAGTTCATCAGATTTTAGCTCTCACACTTCAATTTGGCGCAATTAGTGCAGACCAATGTTGGCAACAATTATCAGTCATTTCCGATTTCTCTGGCATTAGCCACGCTGAATTTGAACATTTAATCGCTCACATGGTTCGGGAAAACTTCTTATTTCTCTCACAAGGATTGCTTTCGATCGCAGATAAAACAGAAAAAACTTTTGGTCGCCGAAACTTCAGGGAAATTTATGCCGTTTTTAGTAGCCCTCAACTTTACAAAGTTGCCACCGAAACAGATTACGTTATCGGTTCATTAGAACAAAATTTTGTTGATAAGCTTGTTGAGGAAATGAGTTCTTTTCTTTTAAGCGGTAAAGCGTGGATAGTAAATTACATTAATCATCAAGATAGAACAGTAAAAGTAATACCCGCCCCTCGTGGCAAACAACCTACCTGGGGTGGTTTTATTCCTCAGCTACTTAGCTTTGAGGTGTGCCAACAGATCCAGGAATTGCTCGTAAAACGCGATCGCATTCCTTATATAGATGAAAAATCACAATTATCCCTGAATGAATGGAGAAAAGAACTAAGTCCAGTTTTAGATTGTGCAGGAATTAACATTAGTATTGAAGGGGAACGAGTTCTCTGGTGGACTTTCGCTGGCGGACAAATCAATCACACTCTTAAGTATGGAATCCAGGTTCAAAAAGACTGGAAAATCGTCGCTGACAACTTTAAATTAAAAATTGAAGGTAGTGGACTTACTCCTCAGACATTACAGCAAACAATTGTCTATTTGAGTACTAAAGATTTTTGGCAAGATGCTTCAACTAAATCATTCATCAAAGCTAACTTACCGAACTATAGACTGAGCAAATTTCAATCTGCTTTGCCAGCCAACTATTCTTTAGAAATAGTTGAGAATTACTTGTTGGATATATTTAACACTATCAATTTTTTGGGTGAATTTTTAAACAGAACAAAAATAAAACAAGAAGCGTTTGGTGGAGATTGATAAGTTTTGCCATTTTGGGAACACTTAAATTAATGAAGCAATAAACAAATTTTTTAAAATGGTTCAAACGATTACTGATAATAATAAGCTTTCCAGATCTGTTCAGATTGAACAAATTATTAAAAAACGGCAGCCATTAGTCAATCAAATAAAAGCAGTACAAGAAAACCTCAACTTTATATCCGACTCAGTAAATGAAATCAAAGATAAACGCGACTGTCTATTAAAACAGGTAGATGATGCGATAATTATCGCCAAATTGGAGGATATTAGCTGTTTATCTATCATTGACAAAATTAGCTCTGAATTGAATGCTTTGGAAAAGCTAACGTCTCGTTTTTCACGCCGTACTTTAAACATTGGAGTTGTGGGTAGAGCAAGACAAGGTAAAAGCCGATTATTGCAAAGTTTAACTGGACTATCGAAAGCTGAAATTCCCGATGGAGACGATCAACACTGTACGGGAGTTAGAAGTAATATTTATCATATTGCGGGAATAGAAACTTATGCTGAAGTTTATTTCCATTCAGAATATTCTTTTTTAAATGAAGTTATTACTCCTTATTACCAACAGCTAAACTTAGGAGATGTACCTAAATCTGTAGAGAAATTTGCTAATTCTCCATTGCCAGAATTAGACACAATCAAGGTAGCGTTAGACAAAGCCAAGTACGAGCATCTTAAAAAATATCATCAGCATATCGAGCGATACAACCACTTATTTCAGCAAAATACTCATCTACGAATCACCAAAGATCAAATTAGAGAGTATGTAGCTCAAGACAATGTACAGGGAGACCGTATTTACTATACATATCTGGCTGTAAAAAAAGTAGATATTTATTGCACCTTTCCTAATCAAGATATCGGACAGATTGCATTAGTAGATATGCCAGGTCTAGGGGATACGGGAATTGGCGATGCCGAACGGATGATTAAGACTCTGGGACAAGATATAGATGCAGTCTTGTTTGTTCGTATGCCCAAATCGATGGGAGATGTTTGGTCAGAAGAAGATGTAAGTCTTTATGATTTAGCAAATAGCACCTTGACTGACTTACCAATTCAAGAATGGTCTTTTATGGTTCTCAATCATGTTGTTGCCATTGATAATTATAAAAACTGTATTAGTCTGAAAAATGATATTGCTAATCAGCACATTGATGTTCAAGCCGCTATTCTTTGTGACTGCGCTAATCAAACAGAAGCACAGACAGCAGTACTAGATCGAGTAATTGATTATTTAACTCAAAGAATTGATGTTTTAGATCACAAATATGCCTCAGCTTGCCAGTATAGACTGCTAGGACTTCAAAAGGAAATCGATCGAGAATTAGAAAAAGCTAATACTGCCTTTGGACAGAAAACAACTTGTGATTGGTCTCGATATTCTGTCCGCTTATTTCATAAGCTCTGGAATGAACTGAGAGAAAACCTTGAAGGGCTTACCAGATCTATGATTCAATACAGAGATGCTGAAGATGAGAGTTTTGCTTCAGCAGTAAACCAAGCCGTTAAACATTGTCGCGATCATCCTGGTGTTCCCAGTGTCGAGCAAATTCTCAAGAAACGAGATCGCTATGGTTCATTTGAAAGTGCCTATTCAGAATGTCAACATGAAGTAAGAACTAGATTATCTAAACGTTTTCTAAACCTTAATATTGCTCTACGAGAATCTTTAGAAAAATCAAAGTCCCAAGTAGCTACCGTATTAGCAGAATATGCAAAGCTAAAATACATCGCATCAGGGGAAGGTAGCGTTCTTTTACTCAACATGGAAAGAAAAATACCTGAAGATTTGGCAGATCTTAAATTGGGTTTTTCAACCTTAGCTAGCTTCGATTTGCAATATCATGGTTTAATTCAGCATCGAATTAGAAAACATTTAGATGTTTTGACTCCCGACAGAACCAAATATAAGTTTAATGATTTATTTAGTAATTTTTTGGGTCAGCCTAATAGCAACGAAGAAAAGGCTAAGAAAATATATCAAAATCTTCGTCAGGCACAAATTGAAGCCGTAAATAATTGTGAAAAAGAGCTTAAAAATATACTGGTTGAACCTAGTCAAGCAGGTTTTGCAATTATCGAAGAATTCGTAGATCGTGTTGTTAGAGCTGAAGGGATAAGAGAAGAATGGGAGATTTTTTTACAGGAGTTTGCTTCTCAAATTTGGCAAGAACAGTTTGCATCAGTAAATTCTAGTTCTCTTCTCAAAGAAGAATGGATGTACGTAATTAAGCAAGTACAGCAAAAGAACACAATAGAAAGTTTTAAATTTGCTCATAAGTGAGCAAGATGATCGACGCTAGTTTTTTATGCTTGATTGGTTAGTTAAGAAAAACGTCAAACTAATTTAAATTTACAGTCTCTTTGAAAGCGGGCGATCGCTCGCTTTCATTTTAAAATTTTAAAAGTGCGGAAGAAGAGTCTGTCTTTATTTCTTGCTCAACAAGGTAATGTGTACCAACTAGCCTCTTCTTGTTTACTAGGTAATAGCTCAAGACTACTTTTAACTCCTGTTTTTTGGCATAGGAAAGCAAAATCTTGTAAGGTTTCTAATCTAGCTGATAGCTCGCTAAAAGTATCTAGATATTCTGCTACTGCTACTTGCTGATAAATCCAACTGCGATCGTATTGTGAAGTATAAGACATCTGAAATTCAACTGCAATGTCATCCTGCTTTTCTTGTTTTTTCTCTAGAGATAAATTGCGATCGCCTGAAGAAATATTGATGATTCTATTTACTCTTTCTTGACTAATATGTTGCTTGAATACTGGTGCTGTAAATCGATAGGTTGTGTTTAGTTCAGGACGCTCTCGTTTTAATAAACTATTTGCCCATTGTTCGGCATTTTGTTTAAATTTGGGAACTTCTAAACTGAGTAATTCTTGTGCCTCATCAAACATCCCAACTTCTAATAATAAATGAGCCTCTGTTGCGGTAGCTACCGCCCATCCTTGAGTAGCTATATCAGCTAATAACATCTTTTGGGGTTCTAATTCAGGGGTAATTTGTAATGCTTGGTCACACACGATCATCCGTACTTTAGAAGCAACTTTTAAAGCGGACTGAATAGAAGTATTGGGGAAGCGATCTTTTGCTATTAATTCGGCACGTAGTTCGGCTATTTCTTTAATTAGAATTGTCCGATAAAGTTGATTAATCGCATCCGCGAGATGAATTTGCCCTTGTCGATTTTCTTGCACTAATAAATGTAGGTATGCTAATTGTCCAGATAAGACATCAAAACGTTCGTTAATATTTTTAAATCCTGCTTCCATTGACTGCTGCATTTTACCCAAGGAAGTTTGGATTTTATTGAGTTTGTAACCCATATAAGCAAATCCAGCGACGCTAATTCCTACATTGAGTACGCTAGCTCCTGCTGCAATTTGAGATAATCCTAATATGGGATTTAGCATTTGTTGAACTTGATTCAGTTGGCTACTAACTTTATTCAACTTGTGAATAGTAATACCATGACCAGCAATATCTGAAGTAATTTTAGCTGCACCCAACAATGGATTGGCAGCAAAAGTCATTAAATTACTTGTTAGTGCAGGAGATTCTACTAAATGACGTACAATTTGACCCGTGGCTGTTTCTCTAATCACACCACCATATCGTGTCAAAGTTCCATTTAATAAACCTTGAATTATAGCTGGATCTTTAATTAAAAAAGTTGGATTAATTATCATCAGTATTACCTCAAACTAGCGACTGTAAAACTCAGTATTTTCATAAGCTTTACACGATAATCTGGGAGAAACTGTAAATTGAGGCGATCGCTTTCCTAATTCGATCCAATAGTCGCAATAGTAAAATTAGGATTAGTTAACCTAGCTACTGACTCTTCATAAGCCTGTCGAAACTCTAATAAAGAATCTTGAATATTCGGACTATCTAAAATATCAGCATGATTTTGAGCTAAGTCAGCGATAGCATTACCTAATTGTTTCAAGCGCTCGCGAACTTGCTCAAAAATACCGTTAATTTCTGTTGTCATGTATTTTATTTATGGTGCGAGAATTAAGCACAGCCTTACACAAAGGCTATATTTATATTCTTCCCAAACAACTAG
>DATNPK010000095.1 GCA_036703275.1 Coleofasciculaceae cyanobacterium
TAGCGATATGCGAAGCGGTGACGCGACGTAAGGAGCTAATCCTTTAGGAATCCTTTAGGACTGCTTCAAGAAGCTTCGAGACCGAAGGGCGGAGTGCGGTTTATCCGTGAATCCGCGATTGGCAAATGCTTACTTCATACCGCTTCGCACAGATAAACGCACCCTATAGCAGATGATTTATTTGTTTACCGACTAATTCTTGGTTTTGCTCGCTCGGTGATAGTTAAGCTCGCTAAATTTGACGATTTATTCCAGCTAATGCGCGAGAATTGGTATAAAATTAATTTGCAAATAGATAAATGTTTTTCTTTTACAAAATAAAGTCATCTTTTCACTTTCTCAAGTATTACTAATAATGAACATTTAGAAGCAAATCTGCATTTCAGCTAATATTTATTATTTAAAGATGCAAAAACTTCTGAGCTGTTTCAACCACGTTAGCTAGTGAACCAGATTTGAAAGGGGAAATTAAATTAGCTGAACTTGTCAAACTTTGAAAAGGTGCTTTTCCGCCCCGTTGACACAGAGTAATATATTCAGCTAAAGCAGTATTAAAATCAGACTGGGCTTTAACCCAAAATTGCATCGCACAGCACAAAGCTAAAGTGTAATCAATATAATAAAAAGGTGAACAGTAAATATGTTGTTTTTCCTGCCACAAACCGCCTTGGGCAGGATGTTTTATCTCGCCATACTGTCGCCAAGGAAGATAACGTGCTTCCATTTCTTGCCACATTTGATTTCTTTGAGCAGGTGTGGCTTCAGGATTAGCGTAAACTAAATGTTGAAAATGATCTACAGCACAGCCGTAGGGTAAGAATAAGATCGATTCTGCTAGATGAATTTCGCGAAAACGGTCTGCATCATCACCAAAAAACTTTTCCATTTGTGACCAAGTTAGAAATTCTAGACTCATAGAATGAATCTCACAGGATTCTAAGGTGGGCCAGAGATAGTCGATTAAAGGCAGGTTACGGCTTTGCCAAGCTTGAAAGGCATGACCCATTTCGTGAGTAAATACTTCGACATCACCTTTAGTATTGTTGAAATTAGCAAAAATATAGGGAACTCCTTCAGTTGGGAAGCTGGTGCAAAAACCACCTCCCGCTTTACCAGGGCGGGTCTTGAGATCGATAAAATTACCGTTTACCATCATGGCAAAAAAGCTGCCTAATTCTGGGTGCATGGCATCAAACATCTGCTGTGCTTGCTGAAGCATCCAGTCGTGATCCCCCTGTGGTTCAGGATTTCCTTGAAGATCGAATACCGATTCGTCCCAAAAATAAACCTCAGCTAAGTCTAGTTTTTGAGCTTTTCGAGCAATAATTTTCTGTGCTAAAGGGACAACTGTGGCGACTACCTCATTACGGTAATTAGCTACATCAGCTTCAGTGTAGTCAATGCGCTGCATTCGCTTGTATCCTAAACCAGTGTAATTATCGTAGCCTAGTTTTTGTGCCATCTTGTGACGTAGTTTTACTAGCTGGTCGTAAATGCTGTTTAGTTGAGGTTCATTTTGACTAAAAAAATTCCACCTGGCTTTTTCGGCTGCATAACGAGTCTGGCGATCGCTATCTTGAGTATATTTACGAATTCCTGAAAGGTTTAGCGTTTCTCCTTTAAATTCGATTTGAGCGGAGGCTAATAGCTGTACGTATTGATTAACTAACTTAGATTCTTGAACTAAATCTAATTCAATCGCTGGTTCAAAAGTGGTCACGTCTGCTGACCATAAGCTAAAAGCTTGTTGACCCAAAATGGATTCCAATTCAGTCCGATCTTGGCTGTTTAATAACCGCTGTTTCATTGCTATTTCTAGGGCGGTTAATTTTGGTCGTAGTTCGTCACTATATGACTGGGCTTGTTTGTAAGCTTCGTTGGTTGTATCTTGACTAAAGTGGAGTGAAGTTAGAGCAGACCAACTATCTAAGCGACGGCGTAAATCTTCCCACTGTTGCAAAGCTGCTTTTTTGTCTGTGGTAGTAACAGCCCGATCTAAAGCAGTATTAATTTGAGCATATTTTGCCGTAACCTCTTCGATGGTAGGAGTTTCGAGCTGTATATCGGCAAACTTAATTGTCTGACTCATGGTTATTCAGGCAAGATAATTAGATTTTAAAATAATAGCGAAATTTGGTCTTCAGGTATGAGTAATATATCTTTTATTAAAAATGTAGATAAGTTGATTAAACGCGATCGCGATTTGGCTAAGGTGATTGAAGTTTGGGGCTATCCTCCCCAGTGGCAAAGAGAACCTGGATTTTCTACCTTGATTCGGATTATTTTAGAACAGCAGGTTTCTTATGCTTCGGCTAAGGCTGCTTTTAAACGTCTTAACGATGCCGTAGCAACATTGACCCCAGAAAGTTTTCTGGCTTTAGATGATGTTGAACTCAAAGCAATTGGTTTGAGTCGGCAAAAAATTAAATATGGTCGTGAATTAGCTCAGGCTATTATTAACCAGACTTTAAATTTGGCTCATTTAGAAAAACTAGACGATCGCGACGTGAGAAAATTACTGACGCAAATAAAAGGTATTGGTGACTGGACGGTGGATATTTATCTGATGATGGCTTTACAACGCCAAGATGTATTTCCTGCTAAAGACTTGGCAGTAGCGATCGCTGTTCAAGAAATTAAAGATTTATCTATTCGTCCTACCGCAGTAGAATTAGCATCTATTGCTGAACTATGGAAGCCACAAAGAGCGATCGCTACTAAAATCCTCTGGCACTATTATTTGAATCGTAAATCGGTCAAAAAAACTATTAGTTATTAGCTTTTAGATATTAGCTTCAAATTTATTCCATTTCTAAATTTGCCACTAAAAATGCCCATTTATCCGCCGCCTCTTCAATTATTTTACTGGTGGGCTTACCCGCACCATGTCCTGCTTTGGTTTCAATCCGAATTAAAACAGGATTGTCTCCCTGATGGGCAGCTTGCAGCGCGGCAGCAAACTTAAAGCTATGGGCAGGAACAACGCGATCGTCGTGATCGGCAGTGGTAATCATCGTGGCAGGATAGGCTATACCTTCTTTTAGGTTGTGCAGCGGGGAGTAAGCATACAGAGTTTTAAAATCTTGCTCATTGTCTGGATTACCGTATTCAGAACACCATGCCCAACCAATCGTAAATTTATGAAAGCGCAGCATATCTAATACCCCAACAGCAGGAATAACAGCAGCAAATAGATCGGGACGCTGAGTCATACAAGCACCAACTAACAATCCCCCGTTGCTACCACCGGCGATCGCCAATTTTGATTTACTGGTATATTTTTGGTCGATTAACCATTGGGCTGCTGCTATAAAATCATCAAAAACGTTTTGCTTTCGCTCTTTCATGCCTGCTTGATGCCAAGCCTCACCATATTCACCACCACCCCGCAAATTGGGGACGGCATAGATCCCGCCCATCTCTAGCCAAACTAGATTACTAATTGAAAAGTTGGGAGTTAGAGAAATATTAAAACCACCATAGGCATACAAATAAGTAGGATTATTACCATCGAGTTCAATCCCTTTTTTATGGGTAATAAACATGGGAATTTTAGTGCCGTCTTGGCTGGAATAGAATATCTGCTGGGTTTGATACTCGTTAGGGTCAAAATCTACCTGAGGTTGACGAAAGAGTTGACTTTCTCCTGTAGTCATGTCGTAGCGATAAATAGTTGCAGGGGTAGTAAAGCTAGTGAAGGTATAAAAAGTTTCGGTATCGTATCTCTCGCCGCCAAAACCACCAGCAGAACCAATGCCAGGTAATTCTACTTCTCGAACTAAAGTACCGTCTAAATCAAAAATTAAATAAAGCGATCGCGCATCTTTGAGATAACCAGCCACAAACTGATTGTTTAACAATCCTACACTTTGTAATGTTTCTGGTGCTTCTGGAATAATTTCTTGCCAATTGCTGCGCTCGGGATTATTTAGCGCGATCGCAATTACTTTCCCACGGGGTGCATCTAAGTCTGTCTGCACCCAAAAGACATCTCCATCATGATCGATTACGCTATAGCTGGCTTCAAAGTCACTAATCAATTCAACCACTTCACTATCGGGTTGTTCGAGATTTTTATAAAAGACTAGATTTTTACTATCTGTACCCAACCAAACGCTGATAATTAAATACTTACCATCTTCGGTAACACTACCGCTAAAACCCCATTCTTTTTGATCGCGGCGATGATAAATAAGTGTATCTTCTGTTTGTTCTGTACCGAGGCGATGGTAAAAAAGCTTTTGATAATAATTAACGTCTGCTAATTTTGTTTGTTCATTAGGTTCATCATAACGGCTATAAAAAAAACCTTGATCATCTTTCGTCCAGGATGCACCAGAAAACTTGATCCATTTAAGATGGTCTGAACTAGCTTCACCTGTGGCAATATTTTTAACTCGATACTCTACCCAATCCGATCCTGCACTGGATAAACCATAAGCCATCCACTGGCCATCGTCGCTAATAGATAACCCTGATAGTGCTACTGTACCGTCTGACGATAAAGTGTTGGGATCTAGTAAGACTTTTGCTTCATCGTCCAAGGATTCAAGTGTGTATAAAACACTTTGATTTTGTAAGCCATCATTTTTGAAATAAAAATAACGTTGTCCTCGTTTGAACGGGCTACCATACTTCTCATAATCCCAAAGATGAGTTAATCTTTGCTGTATTTTGCTTTTAACAGCAATATTTTCCAAATAGGCAGTTGTCACTTGGTTTTGCGCCGTTATCCAGACTTTGGTTGATTCTGAGTCCGGATTTTCTAGCCAGCGATAAGGATCTTTTACTTCTACTCCATGATAATTATCGCTTTGTTCTACTTGATTTGTGTTGGGATAGACCAGACTGTTACGAGAAAATGTCACAACTAAAACTCCAAAAACATCTATATTATTAGGATAATAAAACTTTGCCATCAGATTAAAATGTCATAGTTTTTTATAGTAAACAATGACCAAAAACTCAATGTCGATTGAGAAATACTAAATATCTAAACATAATTGTTTAATTATTAATTAATTTCTTTTGATGCTAAATAGTGCTTTATCTAAAATAAATATGATAAATTACGAAAGTTTACAATCAATTTTAAATTAAGTCATTTAAGCGGAAATAGTATTTTTGCCGATATTTACCCTTTATTTGGCTAGATAAACAGGACTATTTTACAAGTTAACCAACTCATTAAAATATCAGTCTGATCGGAACGTGGTTAGCGCTGCGATTGCTGCATTTAATCAGTTGCGATTTGTTGTATCAGTACAAAACCATCAAGACTTTAAAATTCAGGTTGTATTCATGAAAATAGTTGTCTTGCTTGCCTTATTAGTATTTTCTGCTTGCCAACCTCAAAAAAGCGAGTCTCAATTTCAGACTACTGAAACTGCTTCAAGTTCTAAGCAAGTTATTGCTAAACCAACTGTTGCGTCAGAATTTCTTATTTCAGCAAATGGCATTGGCAAAGCGAAGCTAGGTAGGACTTTAGGTGAACTCAAACAAATATCGGCTCAAAATACTAAATTTGAAGTAGTAACGCCTTTTATGCTTAACATCAATGCGATCGCCGTTAGCCATAATGGTCTACTTCAATACTATATTCTCTATAATGCAGGAACTAGTTCTCATCCAGATGGATCGACTCCTACGGACAATGATTTGATTACTTTTTTAATGACCGATAACTACAATTACCAAACTGAGGAGGGAGTTAAAGTAGGTATGCCTATTCAACAAGCAGAAAACATTTATGGTGATGCTATTCTCTCCTATAACGTAGATGGAGAATCAGGCGAATATATCACCTTTGGCAATAAAAATTTGCAAAATATTGGCTTTAAAGCCTCTTATTTTCAGCTAATTTGTGAAGGATTCGGTTTTTCAGCTATTTATCCCGAATATCCAGGAGTTTCCTATACAACTGATAAATATTTGGACAGGGCTGCGATCTCAGCGATCGAAGTTTCTTGTCTTCCCACAAATTGTCTTAACTAAATCTAGCGTTGCTGATTTCAGTAATGATATACATAATAATACGCTTAGTAGTAAAACAGTGCGTTGCGGGGCTCCCCCCGTTGAAGCAACTGCTGAACCCGAAGGGCTTTTAGCTTTTAGCTTTTAAAGAAATATACTAAATGTTAGCCTAGTTATCTAACTCGACATCCATAGCGGTAAATCAATAATTAATGGCAGACATTAAGCCACATCAAAGAATCAACGATATTCTCTTTGCGCCCTTGGAAAGACCTGCACTGCAATGGTTGGCAGCAAATATGCCAGTTTGGGTTAATCCTGATATTTTAACGGGGATTGGTATTTTGGGTGGCATAACGATCTTTTTGGGTTATTGGTTGTCAAACTACTCTCCTCTGATGCTATGGATTGCTAGCTTGGGATTCGTGATTAATTGGTTTGGTGACAGTTTAGACGGTAGTTTAGCGCGTCACCGCAAAATAGAGCGACCAAAATATGGTTTTTTCGTCGATCACACGGTAGATGCGTTTAACGAGGTGCTAATTGTAATTGGGCTTGGGCTATCACCCTATGTAACGTTTAGTGTCGCCTGTCTCGCACTGATTGGCTATTTGCTGATGTCAGTATTAGTTTATATCCGCACTTATGTAGAGGGAGTTTTCCAGCTTTCTTATGGCAAGTTTGGCCCGACTGAAGTACGAGTAATTCTGATCTTACTCAATACAGTAATGTTTTTCTGGGGTATCCCAGAAGCTAAATTACCCTTGGGATTGACCATTTACGATCTACCCATAGCTTTTATTGCTGCTATTTTAGGGATTCTATTTACAGTTGGCTCAATTCAGAATGCTGTTGAGTTAGCCAAACTTAATGAATAAAGTAATTTATCTCTTTAGACCGAAGCAAAATAAATCGCTTTAAGAAATAATTAAAATTAAACTGATCTGTGAAGACAAATTTTTATAAATTTTAGTTTTAATGAAATTACCAGATTTAGATGTGAGAACTATCGACCGTGTGGTGGAAATGGCTTGGGAAGATCGCACACCCTTTGCAGCGATTGAAACCCAGTTTGGTTTAAAAGAGAATGAAGTCATCGCTTTGATGCGACAAGAAATGAAACACTCTAGCTTTAAAATGTGGCGTAAGCGAGTCACGGGGCGTAAGACGAAGCATCTAGCCAAGAGAGATTTTATTGAAGGAAGATTTCGCTGTAAAGAACAAAAGTAGGAGTCACGAGTCAGGCGTAGACTTGAGATGTTTAGAGCTACACTAGAGCTTATTTAAGGTTCTGGGTATGGCAAATAGGCAAAATTCGGTGACAAGAACAGTTGGAATGTATCTAGTTTTAAGCGCGATCGCCTTTTTGATGCTGTTTCCGCTGTTATGGTTAATCGGCACTTCTTTTAAATCCCCCACGGAAGATATTTTTACTTTTCCACCTCAGATATTTCCTAGCCAGCCTACTTTGGATAACTTTGTTACGGTATGGGATGCCTATCCTTTTGGACTGTATTTATACAATAGTGCGATCGTCGCTTTTCTAGCAGTTGGATTAAATTTGTTGTTATGTTCTTTAGCCGCTTATCCTTTGGCTCGTCTTGATTTTCGGGGACGGGAGTTTATTTTTGCGCTAGTTTTAGCAACGATTATGATCCCATTTCAGATCGTGATGATTCCCCTATATATTTTGGCGGTTAATTTAGGATTGAGAAATACTTATCTGGGGATTGTTTTACCCAATCTTACCTCAGCGTTTGGTATTTTTTTACTCAGACAAGCGTTTAAAGCTGTTCCCTTAGAATTAGAAGAAGCTGCGCGTATCGATGGTTGCACTGAACTAGGTATCTGGTGGAATATCATGCTTCCCGCCATTCGTCCTGCTTTATTTACCTTAGCGATTTTTGTTTTTATTGGCTCTTGGAGTGATTTTTTGTGGCCCTTAATTGTCTTGGACGATCCAGACTATTACACCCTACCTCTAGCAGTGGCTAACCTAGCAGATTCTTTTTCTCTCGACTGGAGATTAGTCGCAGCAGGTTCAGTTATTTCGATCGCGCCAATCTTATTATTGTTCCTGTTGCTCCAGCGATATATTGTGCCAACCGATGTTAATAGTGGTGTAAAGGGATAGTCTGACAGAATCACGATAGAAAGAAGATTAAGGATCGCAACGGTAAAGGCGATCGAGATATCCATCTTTCGGTAACTCTAAAGTAGTGTTTTCAAAACAGCGAATTTGATTCATCGATGCTTCGCCAATTCCTAAATTTATCGTCCAGAGATCTAGAGGTTTTTTCTGGGTAGCTATACTATGGTCAAGATTAGATAAGCCAAGATCCACACCGTTTATATATAGTTGATTGAGTAAGAATTTTGGGGTTGAATCTGATAAATTGGCATTGCGCTGGTTGTTAGTTGGTTCACGATTAAAAGAATATGCCAGACTAATCAATTCCCTAGTTTGAGAATGAGTGCTGTAGCTCGTTGCTATTACAGCCGGATGAGTAGAAGTTGTTTGAATAAAAGCTGCTGTTAGATCCGACGGTTGTGATTTTTGGTAACCATAGTTATTGATTACGGTTAAAGAACCTAGCAAACCCATAGCAAACAATACTCCTACTACTCGTTTAGTTTTTAGCTGAGAATGCCAACAATTAGCCAAAGCTACAGCCACCAACAGAATCAAGACTGGGAAATAAACAAAGTGGTATCGAGCAGCCAAGGAGAGATTGCGTCCTAAACCATAGATAATTACCAGAAACAGTAGAATTGAGCCAATTAGATAACTACTAGCGATCGCCATTCCTGTATGCTCTAAGTCATTCGCCAGCTCTATTCGCCAGCCTTTGATTAACTTTGGTATTGACCAAATCAACACTGTTTGCAGCACCAAAAAAGAGATAACTATTACTACTGTAGGAACTCCTTCTAGAGGCAATAACACGATCATCGACTGCACCCAGCCAAGCAACAGAAAAGGCGGAAGCAAAATTTCTTTGATGTCAAAACTGGTCTGAATCCAGGTAGTCAATTCGTTGTCGGAAACTCCTGTGACCAATGGTAACCAAACCAAGCAGCCAACTAATGTCCCACAGGCTGCTAAGTATAGACTACGCCAATATTTAAAACTTAATTGACGACGATGTAACCACCAAATAGGTATAATGGCGATCGCTTCTGCACTTAAAGCAATGACAAAGAAGTAGTGTGTAGCAACCCCCAAAGCATTGATGACAATCCAAACACAGTTAAGCCACAGCGGAAGCGGTTTTTTTTGCTTAATTAACTGAACTGCCTTAACTAAGCAGGTAACCGAACCAATGACCCACAATACAGTCAGGGTGTAGTGACGCGCTTCCTGTGCCAAATAAATTCCATAGGGAGAAATAGCCATTAGCACCGCAGCAAAATGTGCCACTAAACGGGAACGAAAAGCCACCCAACTTAAACCAAAGATGGCAGGAATAGCCAGAGTACCGAAAATAGCACTGAGCGATCGCGCAATCTGTAACGAGACTAAATCCCCATCCTCTAGCCACAGCTTAATCCACCAATGAGTTAGCCAAAAATAAAGCGGTGGATGAGTGCTTTCTTGGATCAGCCGCTCAAATACGTCTGCATAACCAATTGCAGTATCTAAACGCAAAGGAGCAAGTAAAGTTTCTTGAGAAACAAGCTGATTCAGAGGAATGGCATCAAAGCCGTGACCTAAACTATAGCCAATAGTGGCGATTTCAATCGAAGAAGCGGGTTTTAAAGCTAAATTGGTCAGACGCAGAGTCAATCCTAAAACTACCCAGATCGACAGTAAAAGGCTTAGATAAACAAGGCGATCATTTTGTTGTCGCCCTATCGCTTCTTGTTTACAGTTGTTCTGTTTCAAATTGCTCGGAAAAAATTACTAACAAGATTTAGCGTTAAAGATAGTAACAGCATTTGTGCTTAATTGTGCAAAAAGATGTGAAAAAAAGGCAGAATTGTGAATTCATAGTTATAAATTACCCTGCGGACAAAATGATTGTCTTAGAATTTAATAAATAGCTATTAACTTGAATAAAATTTTAGCTAAAGTAAAAATTAGGACAGATCAATAATGGCAATCAATCTAAGCAAAGGAGAAAGAATTTCTCTAGAAAAAGTAGCACCTGGACTGGTACAGATTTTTATTGGTTTGGGCTGGGATATTAACGTTACTGATACTGGAGGAAATTTTGATATTGATGCGTCAATTTTTCTTTTGGATAGTAAAGATAAGCTGATTTCTGACAAACACTTCATTTTTTACAATAATCCAACCAGTCCCGATGCAGAACAATCGATTCAGCAACGAGGAGACAACCGAACTGGTGCAGGAGAAGGAGACGATGAGATAATTGATGTTAACCTTAAAACTATTCCTCCAGACGTAGCTAAAATGGCACTTACTGTGACTATTCATGAAGCTGAAAAACGTCATCAAAATTTTGGTCAGGTAAGCAATGCTTTTGTCCGAATTGTTAACTGTGAAAATGAAACAGAAATTATTCGCTACGATTTAACTGAAGATTTTTCTGTAGAAACTGCTTTGATTATGGCAGAACTTTATCGTAAGGATGGTGAATGGCGCATGAATGCCGTTGGTGCGGGTTACGAAGGCGGACTACAGGCTTTAGTAGAGCGATATCAATAAAACAGGAGGAAGGAGGAGAAATGAGAGCAGAGAAATTAGTTAAAAGTCAACAGTCAATATAATGATGTTTGACGATTTCTCGAATTATTAAGTATTACTTAATAATTTTGCTCTTCTTTCTGCTTTTTTTATGGCAATTAATCACGAACTACAAACATCACCAATTAATAAATCGGATAATCAACAGATAAAAAAATGACAGTCAATCTTAGTAAAGGACAACGCATATCTCTAGAAAAAGTCGCCCCAGGATTAAGCGAAGCGTTTGTTGGCTTGGGTTGGGACACTAATATTACCGATACTGGACAAGATTTTGATATCGACGCTTCGGTTTTTCTTTTAAATAGCAACGAGAAATTAATTTCTGATAGTCACTTTATTTTCTACAATAATCTTGCTAGTCCCGATCCTGATAAATCTGTGGAACATTTAGGAGATAATCGAACTGGTGCAGGAGAAGGAGACGATGAAGTAATTAAGGTAAATCTTCGGCAGGTTCCTCCCGATGTCAGTAAGATTGTGATGGTCGTGACGATTCATGAAGCTGAACAACGCCAACAAAATTTTGGTCAGGTACAAAATGCTTTTGTGCGAGTAGTTGATGCTAAAGATCAAAAAGAGGTAGTTCGATATGATCTCACCGAAGATTTCTCAATCGAAACTGCTCTCATTATGACTGAACTCTATCGCAAAGACGGAGACTGGCGCGTTAATGCTGTAGGCGCGGGTTATCAGGGTGGTTTACAGGCATTATTAGACCGCTATCAGTAAAAGCAGGAACGATAAAAGCTCAAAGACACAAAGACAAACAGCGACTAACCACTAACTACTAATAATTTCAATTAATAAATTAAGCAGTTTACAGACATTAAACTAATGGCAATTAACCTAAAAAAAGGACAGCGAATTTCGTTAACCAAAGAAGATCCTAGCCTAAAGCAGATTATGTGTGGACTAGGCTGGGACGTTGCGCCTAAATCTGGAGGTTTTTTTGGGGGCAATAAACAGTTCGATCTTGATTCTTCCGTAATCTGTTTAGATGCAAATAAAAAATTAACCGATGTTAAAGATATAATTTACTTTGGTAATTTGCGACATAGCTCTAGCGCGATCGCACATCAGGGAGACAATCTTACAGGTGCAGGGGAAGGAGACGATGAGGTAATTAACATCGATCTACCACTAATTCCGCCTAGCATTGCTTATTTAGTATTCGTCATTAATATCTATAAATGTAATCAGCGTCGTCAAGACTTTAGCATGGTCAACAATGCTTTTGTCCGTTTGGTAAATCGCACCACCAATAAAGAATTAGCTCGTTACAATCTTTCTGGTGCAGAATATAAAGGAATGACAGGAATGATTCTAGCCGAACTCTATCGCCATAACGATGATTGGAAAATGGCAGCAGTTGGTAATGGATTTGAAATAGCGACTTTAGCAGATCTTGCTAAAATTTATACTTAAATTGACAATGCGATCGCTAATAAATTGCTTTATCTATCGTCATTGCTAAGGTCTAAGTTCAGCCAGGAAGTGGTTTTATTTTACTGCTGCTTGAAGCTGTTATCTGAAATATCGCTAGAGAAATTAGTCACATGACAAACAAATAAATTGCTTGCTCTTCTGCTATGCTCAGTTCAACTTACTCAGAAGATTTTACAATAACAGAAGTAAAATTATCAGGCTATCTATCAATAAAATAATATTTTATGCTAACTGAAAACACAGTATAAATCAGTGTCTTGGATTACACTAAAGACGACTAAAGCCCGCTGGGAGGCAGATTTGATGCAGCAAATATTGAATGCGTATGATATTCCTTGTCGTGTTCTTAATATTGGTGCAGGAATATATTGCGGAGATGGAAGTCAGGCAGCTATTCAGGTAAGATCTAAGGATCGATGGACAGCTTTGCTGCTTTTAAGTCCTCCTGAAGATAGTCAAGAAATAAGTTAATGCTCTATAAAAAAACCTAAATTTATGTCTTCTTTATTTGATTGGTTTGCCAACATCAGAAAAAATGAACCCTCAGTGCAAAAGCAGCAGGAACGAGAAATCGCTGATGGTTTATGGACAAAATGTAATTCCTGTAGTTCGGTGGCGTACACCAAAGATCTGCAGGCTAATCAATTGGTTTGCCCCGAATGTAACCATCATAATCGGGTTGATAGTGACGAAAGAATTAGACAGCTAATCGATCCTGACACCTGGAAGCCTTTAGACGAAAATATTCACCCGATCGATCCGCTTAAGTTTCGCGATCGCAAAGATTATAAAGCTAGACTGCAAGAGTATCAGGCAAAAACTGGCTTAACCGATGCCGTGAAGACAGGAACAGGCTTAATTGATGGTTTGCCCCTAGCCTTGGGAGTAATGGATTTTCGCTTTATGGGGGGCAGTATGGGTTCTGTAGTCGGCGAAAAACTCTGTCGCCTAATTGAACACGCCACCGCTGAACAATTTCCTGTGGTTATTGTCTGTGCTTCTGGTGGGGCTAGAATGCAGGAAGGTATGTTTAGCTTAATGCAGATGGCGAAAATTTCAGGTGCGCTACAACGTCATCAAACCGCCAAATTGCTTTATATTCCCCTGTTAGCTCATCCTACTTTGGGTGGTGTTACGGCCAGCTTTGCCATGCTGGGAGATATTATTTTAGCTGAACCAAAAGCGACGATTGGCTTCGCCGGAAGACGCGTAATTGAACAAACATTAAGAGAAAAATTACCAGATGGATTTCAAACATCAGAGTATCTTTTGGAACATGGTTTTGTCGATTCGATTGTGCCTCGCACTCAACTGAAAAAGACTTTGGCACAGTTAATTAGCTTACATCAGCCTTTTTATTCATTAATGTCTCCCTTAGCGGAAAATCATCATACACAAGTTAGCGAGACTGTTTAGAACAGCGAGTTTATTTACACCTATGTCCAACTAATTATTAGCATTTGTCAAGATGTTGTCAATTTTGAAACAGCCATTGCCTAAAACAATATTTTTGGCGATCGCGCTCGTCTGGATGTCCTTATCTCAACCGCTCAACGCTAATGCTATGCCGTTAACTCAGACCGAAATCGACCAAAAGATTCAAACTGTACCTCAATGGCAACAGGAAGACCAAACCATCACCCGCACCTTCAAATTTAAAAATTTTGTCGAAGCGATCGCTTTTGTCGATCAATTAGTCGAACCAGCCGAAGCAGCAGGACACCATCCAGATCTAACTATTTCCTATAATCAAGTTACTGTCTCTCTAACCTCTCATGATGCAGGAGGGCTAACCCAAAAAGATTTTGCTCTGGCTCAAACCATCTCGAATATAGCCCAATAGCAAGAGTAGAAGTCAGGCAATGCCTGACTTCTAAACTGCCTTACCCTTACTTTTAATTACAGGTCATCGTTGTAGAAGAACTTCTGCTTTGAGATACTGCCGTACCCGAACTATTACTCCGAGTAGTCGAATAGCCAGAGATGGCGCGATCGCATTTTTGATAAGTAGCTGAATTCGAGCGATGCCCCGTAGGATACCCTAAAGGAGTAGCTTCGCGTCCCGCTTGGCGATCGCCAAACAACCTCAGATGACTTAAGCGATCCAATAAAGATCGGGTTTTGGTGGCATGAGAATCAGAACTAACTTCGACATTGCCATTTTCGACTGATACCTGCATATTGCCAGCTTTGACTTCAACTTCCTGGGCATTAGCCAATCCCACATACAAGCCGACTATTACTGGCGCAATCATCAAGGAAATATATTGCTTAAACATAATTTGTATAACTCCACTTGGAAAACAATTCAGTTGGTTATCTAACAATTACAAGCGGTAGACTTTTTAGAACCTAATGCTTGACTCGTTAATACTTCGACCTATTAGAAAAATTTATGGTTTGTCGATCGGGTAAAAGACGTTAATAATTACTCCGATCTTGCTACTGAAAGCCAAGCCAATTTATTGTAGGATGGTTGTAGGCAGTTTAAGACCGAGCTAAAATTACCCTACTGTTTTAATACGTCTGCTTCTATTTTTTATGCAGCAGTTTCTCGCACGCAACAAACGATACTATTACAGCTTGTTCAAAAAGCTAGCTTTAGGTTTATGTATCGCCTGTTTCTTATCTAATTCGGTTTTTGCTAGTACCGCAGTTAAACAAGCCGAAATTTATAAAATACGTAATCAAGTAGACATAAATTATGGAGCGGCTTTGGACTGGAATAAGGCTGAGCTTGGTGATGTCATAGTCCCCAAAAATTCTGTCCGTACTGGGGCAAATTCTCGCGCCGATATTTTGTTTGATGAAGGTACGTTAGTGAGAACAGGTGCAGGAACTACTTTTCGCTTCCCTCCAGGAAAACGTAGTTTTGAATTAACCAGCGGTGCTGCCTTGATTATGATTCGTCCCGATCAAGGACAAAGTACAATCAATACTCCTGAAGCCAAAGTGGTTTCTCAGGGAACAGCTTTGTTTGTGCAACATAATTCTGAGCGTAGTGCATCTCTAATTGGCGTACTTACTAATAGCCCCGCGGGTTTAGTCAAAGTATCTAGTGCAGATGGCGCAGTCACTCTTGAATTGCAGGCTGGTCAATTTGTTTCAATTGTTCAGGGAGTCGTAGGTTTAGTCGAGCATTTTGTGCTGCCTATGTTTTATGAAACCGTCGAACTAGCGGCAGGGTTGGGGATGAAACCAGAAGCAATGGAGGCTATGCTCGCACAAGAATCGACCGAGGTGCAGACTACCATCAGAGCCGTACAGGCTGAAGCAATCGCTCCTTTACAAAACCAGTTGGCCTGGCTGCAAGGCTTTTGTAAATTTAATATAACCCCTGAAAATATAGCTCCTTTATTACAACTTTTGGGCATTAATGCTACAGAAGCAAAACTCAATTTAGAAACCTTGGAAACAGATTTAGCCGTAATTCCCTTGCGCTCGCTAGACGGGATAACTTGGTTAGGTGAATATTGCCGAAAAACTCAAACTCTTCCCGGATTGGAAAAAGATGATCGATAACGTGAAGGTTAAGAAAGATGAAGATAAATCACTTTAGTTCACTTTCTCCGCCAAGATTCTGTGTTCCTGATTTCTACTATGGTATTTACCCAATTCAAAATTAAACACAAGCAAAAAAGTGTAACGAGATTTACTTAAACATTACAGATTATTACTTTGTTTTTAATAAAGGAGACTAGTGTAGGGTTAATCTTTTATCTTCAGTATCGACGGGTACTTTCTTACGCACCTGTCAAAATAATTAAAACTAAATTTGTTGTCACAATTAAGGAGAGCTCAATGCTTGACGCTTTTTCCAGAGCTGTAGTAAGTGCAGATAGCAAAACTGCTTGCATCGGCGGAAACGAACTACAATCTCTAAAAAACTTTATCTCTGAAGGAAACAAACGTTTAGACGCTGTTAATACAGTTGCTAGTAACTCTAGCTGCATCGTATCTGACGCTGTTGCTGGGATGATTTGTGAAAACCAAGGCTTGATTCAAGCTGGTGGTAATTGCTATCCTAATCGTCGCATGGCTGCTTGTTTACGCGATGGTGAAATCGTTCTTCGCTACATCACTTACGCTATTCTCTCTGGTGATGCTTCTGTACTAGAAGATCGTTGCTTGAATGGTTTGAAAGAAACTTACACTGCTCTTGGTGTACCTCTTCAGTCTACTGGTCGTGCTGTTGGAATTATGAAAGCTTCTTCTTTAGCTCATATCAACAACACCAATAGCGAAGAATATGGTGGCAAGAGATTCCGCAAAATGGAAATGAAAGATGGAGATTGTTCTGCAATCACTTCTGAAGCTGCTAGCTACTTTGATCGAGTAATTTCTGCTCTTAGCTAGGCATCTTTTGGCTTAGTATTAATGCTGATAAATTACTTCAGGCATTGACAATACACCATAATTTCGATTACAAGCAATTCAGGAGATATTAAAAAATGAAATCTGTTGTAACTACAGTCGTTACTTCTGCTGATGCAGCGGGACGCTTTCCCTCTACTTCTGACCTAGAGTCAGTACAGGGTAGTCTTCAACGTGCTTCGGCTCGTATGGAAGCTGCTGAAAAACTAGCTAGCAACATTGATAACGTTGCTCAAGAAGCTTACGATGCTTGCATCAAAAAGTATTCTTACCTCAACGATGAAGGTGAAGCAAATTCTAATGATACCTTCAAAAGCAAGTGTCTTCGTGATATCAAGCACTATATGCGTCTAGTTAACTACTGTCTAGTTGTTGGTGGTACTGGTCCTTTGGACGAATGGGGTATTGCTGGACAACGTGAAGTATATCGTTCTTTGAACTTACCTACTGCTCCTTACGTAGAAGCTTTGACTTTTGCACGTAACCGTGGTTGCGCTCCTCGCGATATGTCTTCTCAAGCTTTAGTTGAGTATAATGCTCTTATAGACTACATCATCAACTCTTTCTCATAAGAGACTGATTGGCAGTTTGAATTTATAACAAGCAGATAATATTTCTGTTTGACTAATGTGAGCTTTAGGTCTGTTGCTGTGACTTTAGTAGGTTTGAGTATCAGTCTTAAAGCTCTCGTTGTTTAGATAACTACAAATAATCGAAACTTGGTTAAATAAACAAATAAACATAGCTTAGTTATCTCTTTTGCATCTTTGCTGACAATTACTAAATCATCAACTTAGTAATCGCTAAAATATATTTAGCGATAAAAGCCTTTATATTTGGCATATTTTCGCTCCAGAAGAATCAATCAACAACTATCAAGTCTAATGACCATAGACGATCTATTTGAGAAACTCAGGCATCCCAATCCCAATTTACGTAGTAAAACGATGTGGGAAATAGCTGAGGCTAGGGATGAAAATACTATCCCTCGTCTGATGAGCATTCTTAATCAGGAAGACGTAACCTATAGAAGAGCAGCAGTTAAAACCTTGGGAGTAATTGGCGCAGAGGTTGTCCCCCAGGTGGTAGATTCATTACTCAATAGCGATAATCCTACAGTACGCTCTAGCTGTGCCAAGGTATTAGCTCAAATTGTAGTTAACCATCCAGACGTACCGATGCCAGAAGCAGGAATTCAAGGATTAAAACAAGCACTTAACGATCCTAATCCTGTGGTTAATATACCTGCGGTAATGACCTTGGGTGAAATTGGTTCTCCTGTCTTCGAGCTTTTGGTAGAAACTCTGAACACAACTGATAATATAGCGGTGCAGGTAGCAATTTTAAACGCTCTCGGCTCGATGGGCGATGCTAGAGGAGTAGAGGTATTAACTAATTTAAGCAATGATCGGACTGCCGATCCCTATCTTCAGGAATCAGCAACTAGTGCTTTATCTCGGTTAGAAATGGTGATGAGATATAGCAGTTAAAAAAAAGCTAATTCTGGGAAAACTAAGGGGATGCTGAAACAATTGCTCTGTGTTTTTCTTGAATCTCGTTGTCTATTTTGCGATCGCGCAGCGGAGGCGGAGCCTCATCGCATAGCTTACCCGGAGGGTAATCGCGCAACTGCTAATACTCTTTGCCAGTATTGCTCAAAGAAACTAGCTAGTCATCAGTTAACCAAAAGCGATCGCTTTAACCTACAGCGCGATCTATCCATATTTGCTTGGGGTAAATATGATGGACAATTAAAAAGAGCGATCGCTCTGATGAAATACGATCGTCAGCCAGAAATAGGTACTGTATTAGGTAGACTATTAGGACAAGCTTGGCTAGATAGTAGTTTAACTAAATCTCTACAAAAAGTAACCGTTGTTCCCATTCCCTTACATCATAAAAAGCTTAAGGAGCGTGGTTTTAATCAAGCAGAAGTAATTGCTAAAGGTTTTTGTCAGGTAACACGATACACTCTCAATTCTCAAGCTTTGATTCGTGTCAAAGAAACTAAGGCGATGTTTGATATAACAAATTTAGAGGAAAGAGCAAAAAACTTACAGGGTGCATTTCATATTGGTAATAAGTTGCCCAAAAATCCTGTTTTGTTAGTGGATGATATTTACACTACGGGAACTACTGTTAAGGAATCAATTAAAGTACTGCAAAAACAAACTCAGGTTTTTGGTGTGGCTGTGGCAGCTAAGGCGGGGATAGATAAGCAATCAAGAGCGATCGCATCTATACGCTAGTCATTCCCAGTAACAACCAGACGATCTTTGAGAAAAGTAGCAAATAGCAAATAGCAAATAGCAAGTAGCAAGTAGCAAAATTAAGAATAAGCAATAAACTAGTTGAAAGCAGTAATAATTGTCACTGGATTTAAAGGAGTAAAGCGGGTTAAATGGCTAATTGGTGTAGAACGAGATATTTGTAGCTGTAATAATCGGTATTGCCAAGAATTATTGCTCAACCAATTAATAGCTTGATATTGATATTCAATAGTAGCAAAAGCCATAACTATTATTCCTCTTTTTGCTAGTTTTTGGCGAGAAACATTTAAAATATCCACAATATTTCCTCCACTACCGCCAATAAAAATACGATCGCAATTTGGCAAATCTAATAATACTTCTGGTGCTTTACCGTTGATGCTATTTACGTTGTCGACTTTAAATCTTTGACTGTTTTGAGTAATTAGAGTCGAGCCCATAGCAGTTTTCTCTACTGCATATACCTGAGAACTAGGACATAGACGAGCTATTTCTATAGATACTGAACCTGTACCCGCACCAATATCCCATACTGTTTGCTTTGGCTGTAGGGCTAATTCTCCTAAAATAGCTAAACGCACTTCTTTTTTAGTGATTAAACTAGGGCGATCGCTAAAGCTTAAAAAACTACTATCAGCTAATCCGATTAAGGGCAACTTATCTAGTTCTAATTCATCTGGCTGTGTCTCACGCAATAGAACTAAAACGTTTAAATTGGCAAAATACTCTTGGTCAAAATTGCTTAATTGAATTACTTCCTGCGGCCAAAAATGACTTACTTTTTCGTTTACGTCACCTAAATTTTCGCAGATATGAAAACTGTAATTAATTGGTAAATCTAAAGCTAAATAAAGTCGAGCGATCGCCCCAGGATGATTATTACTATCAGTCAATACGGCAATCTTATTTGCTCCTTGTTTAATCAGCTTAATCAATCCATCGGTACTGCGTCCATGAACGCTAATTAATTGAGCATCTTGCCAAGGAACTTTGAGACGACTAAAGGCTAATTGTATGGAACTAAAGTGAGGTAAAAATTGAATTTGTTTAGCATCGAAGTTGGCTAATAATAATCTGCCTAAGCCAAAAAAAAGCGGATCGCCACTAGCTAAAATAACTACAGAATGAGCGGTCAACTCTAGTTGCGCGATCGCCTCTATTCCTGTCTGAAGATTAGTTAAATATATTTTCTCTGCTGGATGATGTGAAAAATACCGAAGATGGCGTTTACTTCCTACCAAAATAGTTGCTTGTTGCACCGTTTCTTTAGCGACTGGAGTTAATCCATTTTCACCATCTAAACCAATACCAACTACGGCAATTCCCACTAAAATTCTTACTTTTTGCTACTTACTTTTTGCTACTTATTACGTATTTATCTGACTCTATTAATTAGAATTAGATTTGTGATTAAATAAGCGATAACCAACGTATAAAATAAAAGCAATAACAGCAACGCTTAGTATACTGCTAACCACGTGTAGCACCGCACCCACGATTGAAAAACCTAGCCAGACTCCTCCAATAGCTACCCCAGCTTTCCCTATTTTGGGCAAACTGTTGAACCAAGCTTTGCTGGTATCGATCCAACCTTGTACTTGGGGAGAAGGATTAATTTCTACCTGGGGAAAACCCGATTTAGTTGCATCCTGAGAATCAGAGGGAGTTTTCTGATTAATGTCTGCTTCCATTTCGTCTAGCTTGCTTTGTAAATCACGTTCTGAAAAACTCATGACTGTTTAACTCTCGCTGAGGAATAATTGCCCTTATTATTTAGAGTAGCAAACAAACATAGTTAGAGACTGTAGAAATTTCTCTACAACCTTGTAAAGATACTACCAATATATGTCTGCTCAACTTATAGTAAGGTCACATATTAAATGTTAATACTAGTTACGGTTAAAATTACGGTGTGAATAATGTTAAAAGCGATCTTGTTTGATTTGGACGGTACATTGGCGGATACAGACTCAATTCATTTTGCTGTTTGGCAAGATATTTTGGTTCGGTTCGATCTTGACATCGATCGCGCTTTTTATCGACAACGAATCTCTGGTAGAACCAACTCTAAAATTATTAAAGATATTCTTCCTCAACTATCTTTAGAAGAAGCTTGGAAACTGGCAACAGAAAAAGAAGAAACCTATCGGCGGATTGCTAATTCTTTGCTACCTACTCCTGGCTTGGATAGATTGGTTAACTTAATCGAAACAGCCTCAATTAAAAAAGCTGTGGTGACTAATGCACCAGAAGATAATGCTGTATATATGCTCAAGATATTACGCTTAACAGGTACATTTCCCACGGTGATTATGGCCAAAGATGCACCTCCAGGAAAACCCGATCCTGCACCTTATCAATTGGCTTTAAGTCGTTTAGGAGTAAAAAGCCAAGATGCGATCGCTTTTGAAGATTCTGCTGCGGGTATTCGTTCAGCCGTTGGTGCAGGTATTTATACAATTGGCATTACTTCTAGCCATCTTGTAACAGATTTGCTCGATGCAGGTGCAAGTATGGCAGTTAAAGATTTTAATGACAAGCAACTTTGGAAATTGTTGAGCAGTAAAACTAAAGCAGTTAACTAGATCGAGCATTTATAGCACTCGAAGCAAAGGTTAAGACACGTCGATCAAAAGCTAAAAGTGAGACAGTTGCGTCCCTGAACGGGCGACGCAGCATTGCCTTGCTTTGCGCAGCTAATAGCTCGTTTTATAACTAACGTCCTAATCTATAGTTCACTTGCTATAACTTGAAGATGAGTCGCCTTTTAAACTTTGCCACCCCTTGCACACAAGCTTTTTAACTGAATTCAACTTAATAGTATTTTTGTATTATAATAACGATTCACTTTCGGAGTCGAAGGTCAGGATCCCCGCCGTAAAACGACGGGGCTTGCCTGACCGTTGGTCAATTAACAACCTTTTCAAGACAATCTTTTATTTTGCTTTTAAATTAATATCCGCTACTATTATTCGCTTAAATTAAGCTATTAAAATAATGTACTGTGTTGATAGAACATAATCTCGCCATTCAAGATCTTTAGTTTTATAGTAGGTCAATGTTAGTCAGGGATAATACTTTGACCGTTGGTCAAGCTTTTCATAATGAAAATGCACGTCAAGAGAAAAATTAGATTATTTAGATCGAGAAAACCAGATTAAAAGCGAGAATCACACGTTAATAAACATCTTTATTGTTTAGTTTATGAATCTCGATAGCTTGAAATTTTATACCTTAATCTCTCGCTTAACGTTTCCTAAAACCTATCCAGGCAAAATCATGTTGGTGGCTTTTATTGGTACTCATATACCTTTAATCGTGCTGATAATTTATGCTGCTGCTTCTTCGGCATCTTCTGCAAAAGAAATCGCTTTTGCGCTATCAATCACTTTATTTGCCACCTTGATTAGTACAGCAGCAACTTTATATGCTTTACATCATCTGCTTTCCCCAATAATACTTACCTCTAAAGTTTTACGTCAATATCTCCAGCTAAGAAAACGAACTGACTTACCGACGAATTTTCGGGATGAAGTAGGTACTTTGATGGCAGATACCAATCTAACTTTGCAGCAACTAGACGAAATAATTAAGCACTTAACCGACTACGATAGTTTAACAGGACTACCTAACCGCGAACTATTTCAAACTCATATTCAGCAAGCCATATTAGAGTCAGCCAATCAACAATTTGCTCTAATAGTTTTAGATATCGACAGTCTTAAAGATATTAATAGCGCCTTAGGACGTGTAGTCGGCGATTTATTACTCAAAAAAGTTGCTCAAAGAATAATTAGTTACACAGAATCAGGGGATATATTAGCGCGCTTTGGCGGTGACGAGTTTGCTATTTTACGCACTAATATTACCAATTTTTCTGATAGCCCAGTTATTTTATCAAACAAGCTACTTAAGAGTTTATCAGAACCATTCTCTTTATACGGGAGAAAAATTCATTGTGCTGCGAAGATTGGCATCACTATTTATCCTTTTGATGGCACTAACGTTGCTCAATTACTCCAAAATGCTGATACGGCAATTCATCAGGCAAAACAGCAGAATTTGAATACTTATCAATTCTATTCTCCAGCCATTAATGCTCAACTCAAGCGCATATTAGCAATCAAGGAAAACTTACGTTATGCTCTCGAACGTCAAGAATTATCGATTCACTATCAACCCCGCATTAAAGTTGCAACTGGTCGTTTAGTAGCAGTAGAAGCTTTATTACGCTGGCAAAATCCCGAATTAGGTTTTGTTTCTCCTGCCGAATTTATTCCCATCGCCGAAGAAACCAACTTAATTATACCTATTGGAGAATGGATACTACACAATGCCTGTCTACAAAACAAACGGTGGCAACAAGAGGGAATAGCAAGACTGCGAATGTCAGTAAATCTTTCTACCTGTCAATTTAAACAGGCAAATCTTATTGAAACCATCGATCGCACTTTGCAAGATACAGGCTTAGATGTTGCTTTTCTAGAGTTAGAAATCACTGAGAGTCTTTTAGTCAAAGATCTTGAAAAAGCGATCGCTCTGTTGACGGAATTAAAAACAAGAGGCATTTCTATTGCCCTAGATGATTTTGGCACAGGCTATTCATCTTTGAGTTATCTGCAAAAACTCCCGATTAATACTTTAAAAATAGATCGTTCGTTTGTAACTAATATCGCTTCTAACCCCGATGATGCAGCAATATCTAAAGCGATCGTGGCATTAGCTCAAAGTCTAGAATTAAATATTACCGCAGAAGGAGTAGAAACTAAAGAACAGTTTAATTATCTGCAAAGCCAGGGCTGTCATGAAGTTCAAGGATACTATTTTAGTAAACCTCTATCGGCTGAAATGATTAAAGATTTTTTTATTAATTATAGTTAGAAAAATGTTAATGAAATGGAGTTAGAGTTGTTCATCGACTTGCCATGTTTTGCCTTAAAAATTAAAGATCTTATTTACTTCCTCGAATATTAAAAATTTAGTTATTGGTAATAATATCTAATCCTGCAAAATCAAACAATTCTGGATCTGCCAAATGAGAGGGGGAAACGTTTTGCAAACTATGAAACAGACTATTGATTCTTCCTGGCGACTCTCTTTCCCAGGTTTGTAGCATTTGTTTAATCTGGACTCGCTGTAGGTTTTCCTGGCTACCACATAGATTACAGGGAATGATCGGAAAGTCTTTTACTTTAGCGTATTTCTCAATTTCCGCTTCAGCACAATAAGCCAGAGGTCGAATTACAATATTTTTTCCATCATCACTCAATAACTTAGGTGGCATGGCTTTGAGTTTTCCGCCATAGAACATATTCAGAAATAACGTCTCCACAATATCATCACGGTGATGTCCTAAAGCAATTTTATTAATTCTTGATTCGGCTGCAACCCGATAGAGAATACCCCGACGCAAACGAGAACATAAACCACACATAGTTTTTCCTTCAGGAACTATACTGGTTACGGTGCTGTAGGTATCCTGTTCCACGATGCGATAGGGAACGTTTAATGCCGTCAAATATTCAGGTAAAACATTCTGGGGGAAGCCTGGTTGTTTTTGATCTAAGTTTACGGCTAATAGCTCAAAGTTTACCGGTGCTTTACGCTGCAAACTCAGCAGCATATCCAGCATGGTAAATGAATCTTTACCTCCAGACAAACATACCATCACGCGATCGCCTTCTTCGATCATCTTATAATCAGCGATCGTTTTACCTACCTGTCCCCGTAACCGCGCCTGGAGTCTTTTGAAATTATTAGAAGTACGAGTCTTAGTCGCTTCCATATCTAAATTTAATATTTTTTAATATTGATTAATTTGGTATCAACGAAGAATTTGATTGATTATAGTATAGTTGCGATCGCACTCCAGAAATAGCCGCTCAAAACCTACTTTTATTTATCAGCAGATTAATTAATCCAAGTCTTTGAGATTGGGGAGAGTGCTTGCTCGCTCATTCGGAGCTGGAGCTTTATTTTGACTATTAGGTACAGTTTCAAAATCTCCTGTCAAGGCTTCATCTTTGTTGATGGGTATAGGTTCAAAAGATACTTTCCCCTCCAGCCAGGCTGTAAGAAGATTGGGAAGATTTCTTTTTACCCAAAAAATAGCAGCCATACGAGCGACGGGTTTAATATAACCCACCAACATCTTCATAATTTTGTTGAGAGGAGGATTGTGCAGTTTATGATTGGCATAGTTAATTGAGCCAACATCAATCAAACAATCGACAATTAACTTTAAGGTTACTTCTTCTCGTTCTACTAGTTGCTGTAACAGTAAGGTGACATCACGCATTCGCTCTTGCTTTTTTATTTCCTCAGCAGAGATAGGTTTAACTTTAAGTGATTCTTCTGAATAGGTCAGCATTTAAAATATTTAAAATTTAGATTTAAAGATATTCCTGTTTTTATCTTATGGCTCTTTTTTCTGAAGCACTATAACCAATGAGACATAAATTATAAGTAAACTTATAATTTACCAGAAATTTAATTACTGCATTAAAAAACTCATCGGTATCTTGATATATTTATTAGTCTCTTCAATAAACTGACTTAGATTCTGACGTGCCTTAGCCAGTATCTTGCCGTTAACGTATACCTGCTGAGTAGGATAGTTTTCTAATAACTCAATTAGAGAAATTACATTGTCATTACTTGCAGAAGTTATTAAAGCACCTCTTAAAGCTTGAACATTAGCTCTTTCAGATTTTGAGCCAAGCACGTTGCCAGTTTGCGACAAGACATATTCTCCTGGTGCGGTATTAAGTAAATCGTAAACCAGCCTGGTATTAGCAGGAAACTCTTGCATCAAAATCCAGCGCATCATCAAAGGATTTTGATTACTAAAATTTAAGAGAAAGTCTAAAGATGAAGATACTTCTCCAGTCTCAGCGAAATTTTGTAGCTCTTCGAGGGAAACCGATTGTGTTGCTCCACCATAGGTAAAGATAATCTCTTCTGAAGCAACGGCTTGATTAGGACTGAGGAAAATAGCCATACTTGCGATCAACATAGCAATTCCATTTTCTCGAAACCACTTACCTATTTGGATTTCTCGCATTGTATTATTCCCCTCAATATAAAGTTTTATTTATATATTAGAATACGAACCTTCTACTCCAATTATGCGCTGGTTAATCGTTGAGCGACTAATATTTATTGATTAATTATTCAACTTAAAGTATACTAGTACTAGTTGAATCAAAGAGTTATTCATGAACAAGCACTATATTCTTGACCTAGATCCTCAGGCCAAATCAGACTGGGATCGTTGTGTCTTAAGAAATCCTCTTACGGGAGAAAGACCCGATCTAAGTACAGTAGTCGCCGAAGCGGTAAACCACCAAGCAGGTTCATATTTGAGCAAAGTCAGCTTACAGGTAGAAGTTTTAGAACAAAGCAATTCACGCCCGAATAAGACAGTTGAATTATCAACAGGAAAAAAATCGCTGATTCCTGAGAAAAGACTAGCTAGTTAGTCATCGCCAACTTTAATCACAGCTTTGCTGGTGGGAACCAAAGAAAATTCACTATATTGACTGTCTAGGTTGAATTTTACAGTTATAGATGGGCGAGCAAGTGGATTTATAGACTGCTGTCACAGCTACAGGCTCAATAAATCCATGCTTGGGTTGAAAATTTCAACATTGTTATAAATGCGCCCAAAATAGTCTCAGTCGCATTATAAAATTGACAATTCCCCAACCGCTTCTAAGCGTTTAAAGCTGGTTAATTGAATAAAACTATCTGATAACACCTCGGCAATAGCAGGACTAATCCAACCCATCTGCTTTAATAAATGTATAGCGGTAGCGTACTTAGCTCGTTTTGCTCCATCTTTAACCTTTATCGCCAGTCCCATTCCCTGACCAACGCGACCGATACACTGAACGCCTTCTGCCCCAGATTTACTAACTAGCTCTCCTTCGCTTAGGCGCATCAATTCGGTATCAAACGCACCATCTCCAGCAATCATCCTGGGATGATAGGTCATAGCACGGGTAATACGTTCTAAATCGAGGTTAGTCCCTGCTGCCAACTTAGCATACAGATGTGCCATTTGCTGTAGCTGCATTGAATAAGTAGGCATCCCGCAGTCATCTTGTGCGCCAATTAGTTCATCTCCAGGCATTTCTAATAGTTCTGATATTTTGCTGAGAATTAGCTGCTGAACAGGATGAGCTGGCTTTAAATAGTTATGTAGTGGCCAATCAAGGTTTTGACAAACAGCTAAAACTCCCGCGTGTTTACCAGAGCAATTATACTCTAGCCGATTAGTTTTTCCCTCAGGAATAGGACATTGCAGAGCAAGAGGATCGACATCGGCACGCCACAAAATATTAAATGCTTGTCTAGCCTGTTCTATTGTTCCCTGATGAGAACTACAGATGATCGCTAAATCACGATCGCTCAAACCATATCGCTGTAGTGTACCCGTCGTAGTTACCGCCAGTGCCTGAAAAGGCTTTAAAGCCGAGCGAATAAAAACTGAGGTTTGACAATTTCCCGCCATTAATAAGGCACGTCCTTTTCTGTCACAAACTGTCGCCTCTACCTGATGAGAGGATTCTAATATGCCTTCTCTTAAAAGATGTACTTCTAGCGACGGTGTATGTGTTCTTTTTCCTCTAGTCATGCAAGATCAAATTTAATAAAAAGTAGTAATAGAAAACCTAAGCAAAAACCAACCAGATTAAGCTGCTGAACCCAATTATTCCAGCGATCGCTCCATAGGTTTTGTGTAGTCTGCCTAAAATTGGCTCAACTTCGTAACTTACGACCAAACGATCGCGATCCAACATTGCTGTTGGTTTAAGCCAAGTTTGCCCATCATACCAGCCAGACTCTTCGTAAAATATGCGATCACTTTGAAGACGATCTTTAACGTATTGCCAGCCTAAATAAATTCTTGACAAAAATAGTCCAGTCAGCAAAGAAACCCCAATTAGACACGACAGGAACAATTCCAGAGGTTCTTTGGCAGGTGTGAAGATAGACATTGATAGTGGAACGACAAAAACCAGACTCCAAAAACTTACCCAAATTATTTTCTTGGTATACTGATTTATAGCTAATATTCCCCAGTCAAACAACCAAGATTCTTTTAGTTGTTCGTATTCATAGATCGGCTGTTGTTCTCTGGGAACGGGACAAAAATTGACGGTAGATTTATTCATATCAAGAACGATCTTAACTAGATTGAGAAAATTCAAGGCGCTCGGCGTGTCCCCAAAAAGCTTCTAGATTATAGTATTCTCTCTCTTCAGGAAGAAAAATATGCACGATTACATCGGCATAATCTTGAACGATCCAATTCCCTTCTCTTTTGCCTGAAACTCTCATGGGGTGTAGATTGAACTTCTCTTCTACCCGTTCTTCAATTGACTCAGCGATCGCATTCAGCTGAGTTCGTGAGAATCCCGTAACTATCACGAAGTAATCAGCCAAGTAGGAAACATCACTAACTTTCAGTAAGACAATATCCTGGGCTTTTTTCTCTTCAGCAGCCGTGGCTATTTGCCAAGCTAATTCTTCACTACTAATTGTCGATTTAGTTTGAGAGGTTTGATTTTGAGTGGCAGTTGCTGGTTCTGATGATTTTCTCATTCAAATATAAGTAAAAATTTGTTTTGTATAGTTGAGTGGCAATCGATTTGGTTAGCTACTAGAATCAATGGGCAACTCTACCGAATTCGCTCTGGCTTTTGCTGAAGCCCAATTTCTGGTTAAGACGGTACGGGGATGAATAATTTTTTGTTTGCTTAATAAATATTTTAATGAATAATCACTCGTCTGCTGTACACATTTGTAAAGATTGTTTGTTGCTACTATCCGCATAGCTGCCAATTCTGCATTTTCTCCCCGATTTGGTTCTAATACGTCGGCAACAAACACCACGCAGCTTAATTTGCTCATTCGTGGCGCGCCCAAAGTATGATTGCCAATAGCAGCCAATATTTGCGGATCCTTAACTTTAAATTTTCGTTGGGCAACAACTGCTCCAACCTCGGCATGAAGTAGGTGCGGATTCTCTAAGCACACTTCGTCTATAGGAATTTTAGCTTCGGTGGCTATTTTCAGTAATTTTTGCGGTGGAAAAAACTTTGCCAAATCGTGCATTAAGCCTGCTTGAGCTGCCTGCGCTTCGTTTAACTGATGGTAACGAGCTAAGGTAATGCAGGTTTCTTCTACTCCTAAGATATGCTGCAAACGATGATTAGAAACATTTTTTTTCAGCCAAGATATAATGCGATCGCGCATGGAAAATTAAATATTAACTTTAACAGCTTTCATTATTTTTGATTAACCTATTTATTTTAATGTAATCATCAAACTTTTCACAAGTTTTTCTTAATTACTCAGCATAAAGTTACAGACAATTATCCTATCTTAAGAGTCATCAAAATACTTCGTTTAGTATAAATAAAGTAATTGATTTATTATTAAATCAATATTTTACTGGCTTTGAATTCTTTTGATCAATCAACTAAGTTAATCAATACAACTAAATTGAAAAATACTTAAACTTCACGGATAATTACTGCAAATTAATTATCCATAATTAAAGTTAGGTAAATTAATTTAACCAGCGGTCACAGATTACTTTGACATAAAATGATGGAGCAATCTGTGATCTACCCTTGTTAAAGATTTAATAAATTCAATTAAAATATCAATCACCAAGTTAGAGAATAAAACTAGATAATTTAAGACAAACAAGCTAAACATGATTAGTTTACGTAAATTCTTGACCGCATTCTTTCTAGCTAGCTGCTTGTTATTGTCCTCCTGTACACAGCAAGCTCCTTCCCAATTTGATGGAGCGCAACAGGAAAGCACTAGTAAAGGTGCAACCGCAGTTGTAAATGATTCTCAATCAGGAGGTACTTTTAATCGTTATTTCCCTGATAGTGGGGAAGGATACGAGCGGATTTATTCTCAAGAAAAGCAGGGTTTTGCTCAGGCAAAATTGAAGCGAGATGGCAAGGAGATTGCTATTTTAGCGATTTCTGATGTGCTAAATAATCCTAGTACAGTTGAGAAGTTTCAAAGCAGCACTAAGCAAATAAATGGCTACCCCGCCGTAAGTCAGGGTAGTACAGGTACAGCAGTTTTAATTAACGATCGCTATCAGGTCAAAATCCGTTCTAAAGATACGTCTTTCAGCCAAAGCGATCGCGAAAAGTGGCTCGGTAAATTCGATCTTAGAGGATTATCTAAGTTGAACTAAATCAAGCTAAATTCTCGTCGAAAATCGATCCATATAAATTAAAGGAGCAAGCAGTGAGCGAATCCATATTTGAATTGGTAGATAATTTACCAAAAAACAATATCACCACCATGATGCTGAAATCTTTCGACTCTATTATTCCTGGTGAATGGGAAAACACAGTTGGCTTTGTCGATACAATTCGCCAGGTAACAGGTGAAACCGATGAAGATCTAATTCAGCAAATTGGCGATCGTGCAGTATGGTTATATAACGATAAGTCTCAGGGATATCGTCGTGCTATGTGGCTTTATCAAACCGTAGACCGTGCAGATATAGCATTAGGTTCAGCAGCATTAGCCAACAAGGTCGGTAATAAAATTCCTTTAGTGGGAGGATTACTGAGCAAAGTTACGCCAAATCCCAATAAAGCTCAGGCACTCGATTTAGCGATTAAATTGGTTGTAGAACTAGTAGCTTTTTGCCAAATCAACGGTATTCCAGGCGACAGTATCGGTGAATTTGTTGGCGCATTGAGCGACTACAGTGGCGAATCTTTAATGCGGATGACGGCTTTAGTCTGCGTTGATGGTTTAATTCCCCTGGGTCCAGATTTTCTACTCAAGGCACAGTCAACTTTAAGCGGGATTAATCCTCAAGATTTGGAATCGAACTCAACTTTCAAAGGTGTATCGGAATCAATACCTGGCGGTAACTCTAGAGGTAAGCTAAATTTTATTGGTGAAAGTTTTGACTCCGTAAAAGGCTGGATGGCTAATTTTGTTAGCAGCAAAAATTTGTCTCCCGAAAAAGTCATGAATAACCTACAAAGCTTTTTAGAATTTTCCGATAATAAGCTAGACTACGTTGCGGCTTTTATCGATCTATCAACCAATTATTACGAGCATACTGGAACTCAAACCTTAGCTAGGAGGTTAATAGAAAGAGCCTTTGACGAAATTTGAGCCGCAGAATATATCTAATAATTCTTGCGCATCACTAAGCAGTTGCGATGATTGGGTAGGTTGAGGTATTGTAATTCGTCAGTTAACTTCTTAATAAATTGTAATCCTCTGCCACCTTCTTTTTCCATTAAACTAGCTTCTCGCTCACTTTTGCGTAACTTTGCCTGAATGTCAAATGGTTGTCCTCTGTCCCAAATCCGCATCTCGATAAAGTTTGGTAGTAGCTTCACTTCTAGATCGATCGGTGTAGTTTTGGGTAAGTTGTGATGAGCATGACGAACCGCATTAGTGAAAGCTTCAACTAGTGCTACCTCGCATTGCCATCTCATTTTTTGAGGAACTAAAGGAAATACTAAACCTTCAAACCACTGTAATACCTCTTTCAAAGCTTCCAATTCGGTTTTAACCTGTAGGTGATATTGTCTTGTTTCTGGGTTCGATTTCATTGAACGATAATGACTAGGAGTCTGCCAAGTATAAAGAATGCTGGCTAGTAAGATTCTTTATTTCAATGTGAAATTTAAACTTAATTCGACTTAATGAAATTTGGGCTCGAGCAAAACTCTAGCTGTTAGTTATGCTTACTTAATACCAATAAATTATGTATAACTATTATAAATAATTTTATATATTTTTACAGCTCGTTACAATAAGAACTGTTAAATAATCGCAGTAAATACCATGTTTGTAAATGATGTTTAAACAATAACACTTAATTTAAGCGAATTAATGCTAAAACTGCGATTTTAATACTCTCAATTTTAATTTATCTGTGCTAAGGAGTTGCTTCATATTCAGCTAAAATTGCCTTGGTTTAGAAATAAAACAATAATTAAATTTTTAGATGTTTGGTTTTATCAATTTAAATAAACCTGTCGGATTTACTTCCCACGATTGCATTGCCAAGTTACGAAAACTGCTAAATATTAAGAAGGTTGGACATGGAGGGACTCTTGACCCCACAGCAACGGGGGTATTGCCTGTGGCAGTAGGTAAAGCTACTAGATTGCTACAATTTTTGCCCGAACCCAAAGCTTACCGCGCCCGAATCCGTTTAGGGGTCATTACTACTACTGATGATTTGGAAGGAGAGATTATTAAAAGTGTTACGCAAATTAATTGCTCAAAAAGCCAAATTCTTGATAGCCTTAATAGTTTTGTTGGCACAATTGAGCAAGTACCACCAATTTATAGTGCCATCAAGCAAAATGGCAAAAAACTCTATGAATTAGCTAGAAAAGGCGAAGAAATAACGGTAGAACCAAGATCTGTAACTATTAGCAAAATTGAACTGCTTAATATATATCAAACAGACTTCTACGAATTAGAAATAGATATTTACTGTAGTCCAGGAACATATATTAGAGCGATCGCCCGCGATCTTGGAGTAAAGTTAGGAGTAGGCGGTACTCTGGCTAATCTCATTCGGACTGAAAGTTGTGGAATGCAGCTAAAGGACAGTGTTACTTTTGAACAGATAGAAACCCAGTTACAACTACAAACCTTCAACTTGATCGAGCCTAGTGTAATACTGAATTATCTTGATTCTGTTATTCTTGTACATGATGATTGTCAGCGATGGTGTCAGGGTCAATTGATAGACTTAAGCCAAGCTCAAATCAATAGTTCAGTATCAGCCTTAAACCAAAATAATTATGTAGCTACTTATGCTGCAACGGGAACTTTTTTAGGTATTAGTCTTTTGATTGAGCGCAATGTCACACTTAAAATTAAACCTAAGATAGTTTGCACTCAATGAGACTAGAGAAGAACGTAATTCTTGAAAATAGCTACCAATGATTAATGTATTGCGATGTAGATGAAAATAGGTTTTTTCAGCAGCGACTGATCGCAATTAGTATTAAATTATTAAATTAACCAATAATCATCTCAATCAATTTGTCTGAAAAAGGGCAGGTTGCGCCTACCCTGGATTGGTAATTTTATTAATTAACTGTTATTGGCTTCGTCTTATTTGTCAGGTTGAGGAGTCATCCGTAAGTATGGCTTGATTTCTTCAACGCCTTTGGGGAATTTCTGTTTAGCGTCTTCAGTAGAAATAGCTGGAGAAACTACTACATGTTCACCGTCTTGCCAATTTGCGGGAGTTGCAACCTGATAGTTATCAGTTAACTGTAAAGAATCAATTACTCTAAGTATTTCGGGGAAATTACGACCTGTACTTGGAGGATAAGTTAAAGTCAAGCGTAATTTTTTGTTGGGGTCGATAATGAATACAGAACGTACAGTAACCTTTGCATTGGCATTGGGATGAATCATATCATAAAGGTCAGAAACTTTTTTATCTGCATCCGCCAAGATGGGATAATCAACTTTTGTCCCTTGAGTCTCGTCAATATCGCCAATCCAACCGTTGTGAGAATCTGCGTCATCAACGCTTAAAGCAATTGTTTTGACGTTACGTTTATCAAATTCTGATCGGAGTTTGGCAACCTCGCCTAATTCAGTAGTGCAGACAGGAGTATAGTCAGCAGGGTGAGAGAAGAGTACTACCCAGCTATCTCCAGCCCAATCATAAAAGGAAATTTCCCCCATGCTGGAAGCCTGGGTAAAATCAGGCACTGTGTCGCCTAATCTAAGTTGAGCCATTGTTTAAACCTCAATATTCATTCTACAAAAGCAGTTTTATATTTTCCCATGAAATGCCAGGTATATATCCTGCTCTTAATCCTTCTTGATAAGAATTTTAATTATTTATACAATACAATTGAACGTTTTCGAGATAAAACTTTGACATGAAAGTGCCTTGACTTCATATTACATTGTGGTTTGGCGAATTAGATACATCTTGAGTCATAAAGGATAGTAGTGGAGATCGCTTTCTCCAGCAGTTGTAAAATGCTTTTTTGCGAGACTTGGGAAAGAACGATGATAATGTAAGGGCTGACTGGGTTAAAGTGCTCGTGCCTCTGAAAAGATAATAATTATGGCAAGCAAAGAAGATTATTCGTTAATTGAGGCGATGCTTCGACGGCGATCGCGACGCTTTGGCAAAGGAATGAAGCTGGGTGGTGCTTTAGATTATCAAAGTCAATATCAACCGCAGTCACTGAGTTTATCACAAGAAGCACTTTTAGGCTTTGCTGCTTCGGGGGTGACGGGTTATGCTCTGGCTGAGTTACCCTACACGACCGCAGCTAAAAGTTTGATGGGCAGCGGTGGCAATATTATGGTTAACTTTATCGGTCGTACCGTTGCCAGTGCGGATGCAATTCATGGAGTTGTTGTTTTCGTGACCAACGATGAAGGCACGTGGATGCTCAAACGTCCCCAAGACTATCCTCGTACCGACATCCCTAGTTTGATCGATATGTCCCAAAAACAGCAGTTTGTCGAACTGTACGAGCGCAGCCGCGTAAAAATTGCCGATCGCCGAATCGATCTTCCTCGGCGACTTCCCTATTTGATGCCATTTAATACCTGGGCTGCCAACGTACCTGGTACTACCTATTTCTTGGCAGTTAACGAATTGTCTGGCTTATATATTAATATCATGCTGGCAATGTTTGGTGAAGATGTAGGCTTTTTCATGGTAGACGAGCGTAACGGTTATCGACCTGCGGGGGTGGAAAAGTTTGGCAAATCCAAAGGAGGACATCTCGAAGATGACCTGACTAAGGAATCTTTTATGTATATAAGTGCAGCAGAAACTTTGCTAGCAGAATTTATTGCTTGGGAACAGGGTTCTATTCACCAAAATTTAGGCTTGATGACCTCAATGCTAGGTTTAGGTGGCTATCCTCACTTCGCTGCCCACCCCTACATCTGGTTTGAGTCACTAGGCTTTCGCATGAACAAAATTCCCTTTACCAAGCTGAATGGGATGAAACTCTTAACCAGAACAATCGCTCAATGGATGGGCAAGGATACCCTTGTTCCCAATGCTGTAGGACTAGAAAAAGATGGTGAGGTGCTGCTCAAGAATTATGCCCCGCCATATTATCGGAATATGGAAGAAGCAGTACTCGCTTTTATCGACCATAAATACAATGCTAAACAGGGGACGTTTCGCGATGGAGGAGAAGTAACTGGTTGGCAAGACGGTCGCGCAATACAAGCAGCGATTCCCCAATATTCGCAGCAGGCGATCGCAGCCACAATCGCCTGCTGCGAGTATATTTACAATCGTTACCGTTTCCCTGCCACTACTGGCGCATTTCGCACTTTATTAGCCTATCAAGCTCATCAACTCGATCCTGACTTTTATCAACGTTATTACCGCCCCGAAGCAGTTAATCTTTCTTAAATCGTGACTAATAAGGTGCGCCAGATTGCACTTTTCAAATGCTTTATAAAACTTATACACTACAAGGTATTTTTTAAAGCAATGGGTTGGCGTAAGCACCCCCTTTTTTGCTTATCCCGAACTCAGGTTTACTAAGTAAAGTAAACTTCTCCTAATTTTTTTAAGAAATGTAAATGCCCTATTGCCATAAGATAAAATGAACGACTCGACTAGCTGAATAATAAGGAAGACTTCATGGAAGACAAGCATATGTTAATGATTCCTGGGCCCACTCCAGTCCCAGAGAAGGTATTGATTTCTTTGGGCAAACAACCCATCGGACACCGTAGCGGTGATTTTAGCAAGGTTATTGCCGAGATTAATCAAAATTTAAAGTGGCTACACCAAACTAAAAACGAAGTATTATCTCTTAACGTATCCGGCACAGGAGCAATGGAAGCGGGAATGATTAACTTCCTTAGTCCTGGCGATCGCGTTTTAGTCGGTGTCAACGGTAAATTTGGCGATCGCTGGGCGCAGATCTGCGAAGTTTTTGGTCTGCAAACCGAACGTATTACTTCAGATTGGGGAACACCTTTAGATACTGAAGAGATTCGCACTAAGTTGGAAGCCGATAGCAACAAAGAAATTAAAGCAGTTGTAATTACTCATTCAGAAACTTCTGCGGGGGTACTCAACGATTTAGAAACTATTAATAAGCACGTCAAAGCCCATGGCGAAGCTTTAATTATTGTCGATGCCGTAACTAGCCTGGGTGCATACAATCTACCTATTGATGACTGGGGATTAGATGTGGTGGCATCTGGTTCACAAAAAGGTTATATGATTCCTCCAGGCTTAGGCTTTATTTCCGTCAGTGACAAAGCCTGGCAGGCTTATGAAACCAGTAAGTTTCCTCGTTTTTATATGGACTTGGGTAAATACAAAAAAGCCAACGCCAAAGATAGCACTCCCTTTACTCCTCCGATTAACTTGATGTTTGGGCTACAAACTGCTTTGCAAATGATGCAACGAGAAGGTTTAGAAAATATCTTTGCTCGTCATGCACGTTTGACTATGGCTGCCCGTGCTGCTGCTAAAGCCATGGGGTTAGGATTGCTGGCGCCAGATAATGCGGCTAGTACTGCAGTAACGGCCATTACAAGTGATAATGCTGAAGCAATTAGATCGACGATGCGCCAGAAGTATGATATTGCTCTGGCGGGAGGACAAGATCATCTCAAAGGTAAGATTTTCCGCATCGGTCATCTAGGCTTTGTTAGCGATCGCGATCTCCTTATGACTATTGCTTGCCTAGAAGCTACTTTAATTGAACTGGGTCATGATTTTGAACCTAAGTCGGGAGTTAAAGCTGCCGCTGCATTGGTCTAAATATTCTGGAAATTAGCTGCCGATATCCCCCAATTTTGGGGGACTTTTTTTGCTTAAGTTATAGATAACGAGCCAAATTTAGTTACACATTAGATTGTTAATTGCAGGCTGTCAATTTGACTGATTTACTGATATTTTAAACTTCCATCTGCTTCATATTCAAGTTCATGATATTTACCTCCCATTTTCAAATCCCATAAACAACGTTGATAATTTTTCGCTCCCATATCGAATGGATTAGTTCGATTAAGTCTTGCCCACTCAGCAACTTTTTGTTGAGTGCTTAAACCTGTAACATCCATGGCAAACTTGGCAATTTCAAAAATCATTATTTAATCTCCTTGCATTTTGTAAAACTGTTTGATGAAATTATCAGCTATTAATTTTTAAAGATCGATGATTTTCATCACATTATTAATAGTTTGATTCCAGACAGATAATTGAGTTGGTTATGCAATATAGAGGCTTGTTTGTCGGTTTAACTACTTTAGATTTTATTTATTTGAGCGATCGCCCGCTATTAGAAAATCAGAAATTAGTTGCTCAAGATTATTTAACCGTAGCAGGTGGGCCGGCAGCTAATGCTGCCGTTGCCTTTAGTTATTTCGAGAATCACGCTCAGTTATTGACTGTTTTGGGACAGCATCCTTTAACAGAGTTAATTGCCAGCGATTTAGAAGAACGTTCAGTCGAGATAATAGATCTAATTCCTGAGAAAACAGACACTCCTCCTATTTCATCGATTATTATTACGGCAGGTACGGGAAAGCGTTCGGTTATTTCCATTAATGCTGTCAAGTCTCAGGCTAGTAATTTAATTTCTCAAGATTTGCTGACTGAAATAGATATTGTTCTAATTGATGGACATCAGATCGAGGTAAGTTTGGCGATCGCCAAATTAGCTAAAAGCCAACAAATTCCTGTCGTAATCGACGGTGGTAGCTGGAAACCAGGATTAGAAAAAGTGCTGCCTTTTGTTAATTACGCTGTCTGTTCGGCTAATTTTCAGCCTCCTCAGTGCCAAAATACCCATGATATCTTTGATTTTCTCCAAAATCAGGGCATTTCTCATATTGCTATTACTAATGGAAAAAAACCCATTCAGTGTTTTGAAGCCAGAAAAAGCTTTACTGTCACAGTACCTTCGATTCAGGCAGTAGATACTCTAGGTGCAGGGGATATATTCCATGGTGCTTTCTGCAACTATATTCTGGAGGAGGATTTTTCTACGGCTTTGAATTTGTCGGCGGAAATAGCCAGTCAGTCTTGTCAGTCTTTTGGTACTAGAAACTGGCTCGATCGATAAATAAAAGATCCCGTTTAAATAGCGATCGCTAGACTAGAATGCTGGGCTGATTTAGGGGGCTGAAAATAATTTTTTAATACCCAATAAATTAATCTAGACGCGTTACTAATGCTAGTTGGGCTTTTTAGTGAATAGCTTGATTTAAAATTACCTGTAGGTGCTTGATAATTTTGTCTTCTTTGCCTTTGGCCCAGTGAGCAAAACGCTTGGCTAATACAGGCGCAAATACAAGTGTGCTAGTAAAGCCTGAAAATAAATAAAGTCCTTTAATGTTTGCCAGATTACCGATTAAAGCAATTCCTCGATCGTTAAATGCGACCAAACAACTATGATATTGACCGGGAAGATCTTCTAATAAAGGCAATACTTTGCCTATTCGATCGCGAATTTGAGCTTCAGCAACGGTCGGGTTAAACTTAGCTTTGGGATTATAGGCGATCGCGCTAATTTGCCCTATACATAAACTACCATCAATAAACTGTACTGCTCCAGGATCTAAAATTAATTTGGCAGGTGCATCGTGAGAATTCCATAAAGCTTCGGTTTCTGAGTTTTGGGCTGCTTCGAGCATAAACCTTTGCTGTACTGCTGGCATTACCAGCGTAGACAATTCTAAATCTACAGGAGGAGTCATGATTAATTGAGCGTGAGTAAAATAGTTGTTGACCTCAATACCTGCCTGCTGCAACAGCGATCGCGATAGTCCCCCCGCGCAAACAATGGTATTCTCTGCATAGTAAGAATTATTGTTAGTTTTTACGCCAATTACAGTTTCTCCCTGACGCAACAAGGCTGCCTGTTCATAAATAATTTTGCCTCCGTTGCGCTGAAAAGCCTGAAGATAAGCATCAGTTGTCTTTTGAGCCTGAATATGAGCATGAGGTAATTTCAGTACCCCTGAAATGGCATTAGGATTGAGCAACGGCTCTAAAATACAGGCATCTTGAACGCTAAGTAACTCTGGAGTAATCGCAAAGCGAGCGTATTTTTGGGCGATAATTTTTGGGTCATCTTGACGATCTATAGTCAAAACTAGGTCTAGTTCTCTAAACTCCGTATCTGCTGCAAGTTCTTCGCTCAGATGGCGATGTAGCTCCATGCCTTCTTGACCTAAAGTACGAGTTAGTTCATCTGTTCCCGACCAATAAGCCAAGCCTCCATAGCTATAAACAGTAGCGTTATCTGGATGCGGATCTTTTTCTAATAAAAGAATTTTAAAGTCTTGTTGACTCAGTTCATAAGCAAGACTAGCACCAGTTATCCCCGCACCAATTACTATCCAGTCATATGTGGTCATCTATTTTATTTTCTTGAACTTACTTTTCGCTGTTTAACTGTGCTTTAGCCTGTTGCCAAAGAGATTCCAACTGCTCGATATCGTAATCTGTCAGAGGATGAGAGGCGAATTTTTCCATCATTTCCAGGCGTTGAATGAAACGTCGGTTGGTTCCCTGTAAGCCATCAAACGGACTGAGATTATACCAACGAGCAATATTGATAATAGTAAATAGCAAATCTCCCAATTCTTCTTGTTGGTGCGATTTGTCTTCAGTAGCTAATGCTTCTTTAAATTCTTCTAACTCTTCTTCAAACTTTGACCAAACTCCTTCTATATTTGACCATTCAAAACTTGCTGCTGCTGCCTTAGTCGATATTTTCATTCCTGCCATTAGGGGTGGTAAGCTGCGGGCATAGCGTTTTAATTTATGGCTGAGTAACTTTGCTTGTTCGGGAGTTTCGCCTTTTTCCGCTGCCTTAATTTGTTCCCAATTCTGATTGACTTCCGCTGCACTGTGAACTTCTACATCAGCAAATACATGAGGATGGCGACGAATCAGTTTTTCAGTAATTCCCCTGGCAACATCTTCAAGAGTAAAATCTTGGTGTTCACTAGCGATCTGAGTCTGCAAAACTACCTGTAATAACAAATCACCTAGCTCTTCGGCGATCGCTTCTCGATCTCCCTTTTGCAGCGCGTCTACTACTTCATAGGCTTCTTCAATTACGTAGGGGATTAAAGTCTGTGGTGTTTGCGCCAAATCCCAAGGACATCCCCCATCAGGAGATCTTAGCTGAGCAACTACTTCAATCAAACGCTGTAGGGCATCTAAAATAGACTGATGGGTCGTTGAATGAGAATTCATGCTCGTTTATTTAACTGTTTTTATAACTTTATAACAACTGAGACTTGATTTTACTTGCAGTTAAGCAAATTGGGGCGTGAATAAACCACATCATACTGGGCAATTTAAAAAACGGTCGGATAGAATTTTCGGTGAACAACTAAATATAGCCATCTTCCCTAGGGCGAGTTTACAAATCGCCCTTTATTTTGGCTCGATTTCTATGCGGTTCGAGCCTGCTTAATCATGGCAATCAGGGTATGGTGAGCATCCTCGGCATCTTTAAGAGTATGGTCGAACTCTACTCTGACGGAAACCACCTCTGCGGCAATTTGAGTCGAAATATTCATTCCTTGCGGATCGATTGAGTTCATCGTTGCGGCTTCTGCTTGAGGCACATTACCATAGACTCGGGCATAAAGAGCGATCGCCTCAGCGTGATCTTGGTTCATGTGTTGACAAATGCGATCGCTAATAGCAGGAGTAATCGGTTCAGACATAATTAGTTTGTTTAGTTTGTGCTGTGAGTTGAAAAGCTAGTTTTTAAATATTATTATCTATAATTCAGTAAAAATTATTATGCCAGTAAATCAACCTTAGCTTGAGTAAATATTAAAGCGATCTCCTTAATTTCAACAATTATAAAAGTTCAGTATTTCTAACCTGGCGAATTGTTTGGGGTAAAACACCTACTAGCAAAGCAAAAGCCTCATCAGGAAGATCGCTTACCGTTTCGAGATCGAACCAATGTTCAAATTGATTTAAAATAACCTGTGCTCTTTCTGTAGGTTCGGGGTTGTCGATAATTTGCTTAGTTAGTCGAACCCATTGTCGTCTCATTTTATAAGCTTGCTTTCTTTCTTGAGAATTTTGAGGAGAAACCAAGGATACGTTACCTACAGCAAGCAGATTAATTAGACCTAGATCGAATTGTCCACCAACAATTGCGCCTGGTCCAGCAAATTCGGCATGGTACTTTTTATAGATAATTAGCCCATTTTTGCGACGCGGATTGACTATCAATAATTCTTCGGCTTTTAACCTTGATAAAAGTCGCTCGATCTTCAACTTACTGTCTATATTTTGCTCGTTCACTCTTTAAGTACTATCGTCCAAGCTCAAAACCTCAGCAGATTACCATAAACTTAGCACCATAATTTTAAAACGAACCATAAATTTTTAATCTATTTGAATCTGTTTTTTTAATAGTAGACGAGGTGAACAATCAAACCACAAGTTTCCCCAATTTGCCTCTATGTGTGAAATTTGGTAGCCGTTATGACAATATAGCTGCTTGGCTGATTCATTACTGTCTAAAACATGAAGCCGAGTTTCTTGATAGCCCCAATCAAGGGCAATCTCTTCACATTTGGTTAAAAGTTGACTACCAATACCGCGACGGCGGAAATCTTGATTAACTGCTAGGTTAGAAATGTAGGGATACTGAACATTAGTAGACCACAAAGAAGGAGAACGCAGCGCTATTTCTACAGTACCGACAATAGATAAATCTGAATTATACTCAGGTCTAACTTGCCAATCTTGCTGATTTGACTGGGGTAATTTAGCTACAAAACAACGATAAACGGGAGAATGAGAACGTAGGCGGTAGCGCAAATCTTCATTGATCGTAAATTGTAGAAATGGATAAATCCAGCTGGCAAAGTTAGGAAAGTTATAAAAACTCTGGGCTAAGATTGCGCTAATTGCTTTAGTATTTTCTATTGCAGCGGGTTGAATAGTTAATTTTAAATTGTTATCGATGTTATTATCAACGGATTTTAAAACCATTAACTAAAAAGTAAACTCGAATTTTCTAATAATTGTAGTTGTAGATGAAGACGGATGGGTTTTTTCTTAACTGTTTGGGAATAATAAAATTATGCCTTTGGCTGTTAGACGATTGCACCAGTTAATAGAGGAGAAGTTTTAACTGCTTCTAATTAACTTGATAGCTTCTAGCTGGTTGGTGTCGCTCCATTGTCTTTGATCGCAAACCCAAATTAAATCAATGCTTCAATATGAATACAGCCAGCTATTAAGTGATTTGTCTTGGCAAAAGACAGGTCAAGCCATCGTTGATGGAGTTGGTCAGTTGCTTAACATCGATATTGCTATATTACATCTTAATAAATTGCAGTCTCAAGCCGAACAGTACTTCTTCTATCAAAAATTTAGCGCAGAAGTCTCTCAGATAGAGCTAGATTTACTCAAATTAACAGTCACACCTGGTTCTGAATTTGGTTTAAACAACTTAATCATTAATCATCAGTATGAGGCTCACAAATCTCAGCTTCAGGTTAAGAGCTATCAGGCTTGTATGCAGGCTAAAATACGCTCTACCGTATCTATCTCTTTATTTTCGCAGAATAATCTATTTGCTTCTTTGACTATACATCGCCTCCAAGAGTTTGATTGTTGGCAAGAACAGGAGGTAGAAGCAGTCAAAATGATGGCAAATCAGGCGAGTCTACTTATTTCTCAAATGCTAGCCAGCGAGAAGCTACAGGAATTAGCTCATCGAGAAACGACGATCAATCGCATTACCGCGACGATTCGCTCTAGCTTAGAGCCGCCAGTGATGTTTGCCACCATAGCCCAAGAGTTAGGAGAAGCGTTAAAAGTGGACGGCTGTACTCTGTCTCTATGGGCACAAAGCGATCGCTTTGTCAAGTGCGTCGGCTTGTACAATCCCCATGAACCTCAAAAAATTATTCAAGATTCATCCGACTGGCAACAAGCTACTACCTCCAGTGTTCCCATTACCGAAAATCCCATTCTTCAGGCTCTTTTGTTTAAAAAAAGAACGATTAATTTATCAGATTTAGAACAGCAAAAAGAACTGGCTCGCTATGAGCTTCCCTGGCACTCTAAAGCCAGAGCGTTAATGATCGTACCGCTAATTGTCGAAGAGAAAATTATTGGTAGTATTACCCTCAGACAGTCGGATGCGTCTCGTAACTGGAGTCAGTCAGAAATTGATTTGGCTGAAGCCGTTGCTTCCCACGCTGCGATCGCTATCGATCAAGTTTTAACTCATCAACAAGTAAAAGAATTAGCTCAAAGAGAAACGACGATCAATCGCATCACCGCTACCATTCGCTCTAGTCTAGAGCCACCAGTAATGTTTGCCACTATAGCTCGGGAATTAGGGGAAGCGTTAAAAGTAGACGGCTGTACTCTGTCTCTGTGGACACAAAGCGCTCGCTTTGTCAAGTGCGTCGGTTTATACAATCCTCAGGAACCTCAAAAAATTATTCAAGATTCTCCCGACTGGCAACAGGCTACTACTTCCAGCGTTCCTATTAACAAAAATCCGATACTTCAGGCTCTTTTATTTACTAAAAAAACCGTCAAATCTTCAGACCTAGAACAGCAGCAAAATTTGGCTCGCTATGAGCTTCCCTGGCACTCTAAAGCCAGAGCGTTAATGATCGTACCATTGCTGGTAGAAAATGAGATTATTGGTAGTATTACCCTCAGACAGTCGGATGCGTCTCGTAACTGGAGTCAGTCAGAAATTGATTTGGCTGAAGCCGTTGCTTCCCACGCTGCGATCGCCGTACAGCAGGCAAAACTATATCAAACTACCAAAAAACAAGCACAGCAGCTTCAAATTAAAGAACAAAAAGTTAGAAAGCTAAATTATTATCTTACGGAGTCGGTATTAAAACGATTTCTACCTGAGGCAATTGTTAATAAGGCTGCTACGGGAAAACTTTCTTTAGATCTAACCCCTGAACCACGACGAATTACGGTCTTATTCTGCGATTTAGTCGGCTTCACCAATTTATCTAGTCAGCTGGGAGTACTGCCTTTAGCCGAAATACTTAACGAGTATTTAGAAGCAATGAGTAAAGCCGTGTTTGATCGCGGTGGTACGGTAGACAAATTTATTGGCGATGGCGTAATGGCAATGTTTGGCGCACCTGAAGATTTGACTTGTCCCGAACAAGCAACCAGAGCGATCGCGACTGCCAAAACTATGTATTTCTATCTGGAAAAGTTAAATCAACGTTGGCAAGCCAAAGCTTTGAAAAACAGCGGTAAAATTCCCCTACTGAAAATGCGCTGTGGAATTCATCAGGGTAAGGCGGTAGTGGGCATGTTTGGTGGCGGACAAAGAAAAGACTATACCGCCGTAGGTAAAGTAGTTAATATTGCAGCTCGTTTACAGAGCGTTGCTTCTCCTAACACTATCCTGATCTCAGAAGCTGTAGTTAATTCTTTAGGAAACAAAGTTAATTGGCAATCAGGACGAAATTTTAAGCTTAAAGGTATTGATCGCGATTTTCGGGCATTTACGATTAAAATCAAAAATGATTAGCACCTAATAGTGGATAAGTTAACGCGAACGAGTAATACGCCAACTGAGCAAAACTACAGGAATTATGCCGACTAGAACAATTGCTAAAGCAGGTGCAGCAGCTTCAGCCAGTCTTTCATCCGAAGCATATTGGTAGACTCGAATACCTAAGGTGTCGAAGTTAAATGGCCGAATGACCAAGGTTGCTGGAAGCTCTTTCATTACATCCACGAAAACCAACATTGCCGCAGTTAGCAATCCTCCAGACATCAGAGGAGTATGAACTTTCCATAGGGTACTGGTTGAGCCATATCCTAGGCTGCGAGAAGCATCATCTAAACTAGGAGCAATTTTATTTAAGCTAGATTCTACCGAACCAAAGGCTACGGCCAAAAAACGTACTAGATAAGCAAAAATTAGCGATGCGATCGTTCCTGAAAGCAATAGTCCCGTGGAAATATTAAAGGTAGAACGCATCCAGCGATCGATGATATTGTCTAGTCCAGCTACGGGAATCAATACTCCAACGGCAATTACTGAGCCAGGAATGGCGTAACCCATAGCAGCAATTCTTACCGCCGTTTTCATTAGCCAGTTGGGTTTCAACCTCTCTCCATAAGCCATAAGTAACGAAATGAACATAGCAGCGAGCGCCGTTATACTAGCTAAAATAAAGCTGTGCTGCGCCAATTGCCAAAAATCGTCGTTAAAAGCAGTATCTAAGTTGTTTATGGTTAACTGCAATAAATAAAGCCCAGGAATGATAAATCCGAAGCTCACGGGAAACAGACAGGCAAGCAATGCCCAGAAACTGCGCCAAGGATTTAGCTCAAAGGGAGTTAATCTTTTGATTGAGCTAGAGCGATCGTAATACTGAGCTGCGTTACGCGATCGCCGCTCCAACACGATTAAAATTAATACAAATATCATCAGAAAAGCTGCTAACTGAGCTGCTGCTGCTCTCTCCCCCATCCCCAGCCAGGTACGGTAAATTCCTGTAGTAAAGGTATTTACCCCAAAATACTCTACTGTTCCCAAATCATTCAGGGTTTCCATCAATGCCAAAGCCAAACCCGCTATAATTGCTGGTCTTGCCAAGGGTAAAGCTACGGTAAAAAAACTTCGCCAGGGGTTGCAGCCTAAAGAGCGACTTGCCTCAATGGTACATACCGACTGTTCGAGAAATGCTACCCGTGCTAATAAATAAACATACGGATACAACACAAGTAGTAACATAAGCGCCGCTCCCCACAGAGAACGAACTTCGGGAAACCAATATTCTTGAACGCTGGTCCAGCCAAACAAGTTTCTTAATCCTGTCTGTACTGGTCCAAAGTAATCCAGCATTTCAGTATAGGCGTAAGCAAGAAGATAAGCAGGAGCGGCTAAAGGCAGAAGTAAGAACCATTGTAACCATCTACTGCCCCAAAAACGACACATCGTTACTAACCAAGCTGTTCCCACTCCGATTAGACAGACTCCTGTACCAACTAGGAGCATCAGCCAGCAAGAGTTAATAATGTAATCTTGTAAGACCGTAGCAGCTAAATGTTGCCAAATAGCACCAGATTTAGTAAAAACGCTGCTGAAAACGAATAGTATGGGAGCGGCAATTATTAAAGCGATCGCCAATACTAATAACGTCCAACTATTTAAAGCAAAACGCTGCATTATTTTGCTGGCTGGAAAGGGAATCAAATCAAATTTTACGTTCACTAATTGATGATCAAATTTTACCTGTCTAGTCAAGCTTAAGCCAATTAAGCACTAGAATTACGAGAACAGTAAACGGTTCACATTAAGCTAGAGCAAGTAGTTTAATTATCTTGTCTGTGCTTGTGTTGATCGCGATTAATTCAGCAACGCTAGGTAAATTTATCCTGGCAACAGTTGCGATATTGAACAACGAATATCAAACTGTAACGTAACTATGTTTTAACTTATACAAGACTTTTCAATTTCAGGGCAATTAGCTTTAATGCAGATATGAGTCTTTTAATAACAGCTATATGTAGCTAGTCAAAGATTTTGTTGCCTTAAAGAAAATATCTTGAGAACAGAGCCATGAATGAGCCGTCGAAACGAGATATCTTAGTATTAGAGCTAGAAAGAGAACGTTCTATCCGTCGTACAGCCAGGTTGTTATCTGCCCAGCGATCACCGAATTAGAGATGAACTGGAGCGTTTAATTAGCCATCTTTCTCTTCTGGTTGCCATACCACGAAAAACAGCAGAAGATCCCCAACCAAAGTCCGCTCTTTTAATTAAAGCTGTCAAGAGAATCGATGACCCTGTATTTACCGAGCTATTAATTCAAATTATCCAAGAAAGAAAAGGCTAGATTCTCGTTGAGCTTCTGAGCTAGATAAATTTCAATTAAATAACTAGATATCAGCAAATCTTGGTTTTTTCTGCAATCTTGGGCAATATTTATTAGGCTAAATAACATAAGTAACAAAGGTTATAGTTTACACCCCAGCCCTTAAAACGCCATCATGGTTGAGCAGATTAAATCTCAATATTCTCTATCTTGGATTACTCAAATTGCCGAAATTCCTCAATCAGACTGGGATGAATTGGCAAAACCCCTAAACACGCCATTTTTAGAATGGGAATGGCTCAATAACATTGAAGTTTCTGGTAGTGCAACGGCTCGCACTGGATGGCAACCTTGCCATTTAGCAGTATGGCGCAATAATCAGCTAATTGGAGCAGCACCGTTATATATTAAAGGACATAGCTATGGCGAATTTGTCTTTGACCATCAGTGGGCAGATTTATCTCATCGTTTAGGCATAGAATACTATCCTAAATTATTGGGCATGACTCCTTTTACGCCAGCAGTAGGATATCGCTTTTTAATCGCTCCTGGAGAAGATGAAGAGATGATTACCGAACTTATGGTGGCAGCAATTGATAATTTTTGCGATCGCAATCGTCTTTCAGGCTGCAATTTTTTATTTGTCGATCCTGATTGGCAAAAAATAATGACAAGAAATGGTTTTCATAGCTGGCTGCATCATGGCTACATCTGGTTTAATCGCAATTTTCAAAGCTTTGATGACTATCTCAAAATGTTTAATAGTAATCAGCGCAAAAATATTAAACGAGAGAGAAAAGCCGTAGCGCAAGCTGGTTTATATACTAAAACCTACGTTGGTTCAGAGATTCCGCTGCATTTATACTCTTATATTTATCGATTTTATAGTAGTACCTGTAATAAATTTTATTGGGGTAGTAAATACCTAACTCGCCAGTTTTTTGAACAACTTCATCCTAACTATAGCGCTCGCATCTTACTAGTAGTAGCATACACAGAACAAGACGACCAGACCCCGGTGGGAATGTCTTTTTGCCTCCATAAAGGCGAAAATTTATATGGTCGCTATTGGGGTTGCCATGAGGAATATGATTGTTTGCACTTTGAAACTTGCTACTATAAGCCAATTGAATGGGCAATAGCTAATGGGATAAAAATGTACGATCCTGGTGCGGGAGGCAGACATAAAAAACGACGTGGATTTCCTGCCACCGCAAATTATAGTTTACATCGCTTCTCTAACCGCCGTATGGCTAAATTGTTAAACAATTACATGGGTGAGGTTAATCGGATGGAGCAAGCTGAAATCACAGCGATCAATAACAATTTGCCTTTTAATAAACAGGAAATTACCTTCAATTTAGATTAGTAGCGTTGCATATTTAATCAACTACTTAACTATTCCCGAATGTCCTTTGATTACTCCTGCTGGTTCATACCTTCCACTGCTACAGCATAAAAGTGCAAACGGTTCTCAGGACAAGCAAAACCATGTCCATCAGTATAAAGCGCATATTCAACTGGTTTATCCGCTTGACGCATGGCGTTAACTATTTGTTCGCTCTCAGCCTGTTTGACGCGAGGATCGTTAGCTCGTCCGATTAATAGAGGTTTTTGAATTTGGTCTACAAAAAATAAGGGCGATCGCGATATTAAAAATTCTGATTCTGTTGCTATAATTACCTACCCGATGTTGAAACATTGCCATCATCGGCTTCCAGTAGGGGGGGGATACTTTGCATCAGGGTCACTAAGTTACTCGGTCCGACAATATCTACCCCACAAGCAAATACTTCGGGAGTAAAGGTCAAACCGACTAGAGTGGCATAACCACCATAAGATCCTCCCATAATCGCGATTTTATTTCGCTCGGCAATATCTTTTGATCGACTAACCAATTTACTCCATCAATCAGATCGTCGTGCATTGCTGCACCCCATTGACGATTACCCGCATTAACAAAGGCTTTTCCCTAACCCGTAGACCTTCTAAAGTTGGGTTGCAAGACTGCATAACCTCGATTTGCCAGCCACTGTGCCTGCGGATTGTAACCCCAAGTATCTCGCGCCCAAGCCCACTATGAATATAACATTACCGTCGGATATGGTGCTTGTAAGCCTTGAGGGATAGTTAGATAACCGTAAATAGTCAAACCATCTCTAGCTGCATAAGAGATCGGCTTCAGGGAAACTAGAGGTACATTTTCTAATTCTGGACGATTGCTAAATAGTAATGTACCCGACTTTGTGGCGCGATCGTAAACATAATAGTAGACAGAAGCATCATCTGTTACATAAGCAATCAACCATTTTTGGTGTGCTAAGTCGCCCCTGACTGGATAAACTTCCCCAGGACGTACAGAGGAGATCGCCTTTGCATCTTCAGCTAGATCGGGGTCGATCTTGAAGAACATTGTGATTATCTGGAGCAATATAGGCGATGTATCTGCCATCTGGCGAAAGCTAAGGACTAGTACGTTCGGGATTGCCAAACAAAATTGTCCGAGGAATTAAAGAAGGTGTTTGGTTTGGTTGACTAGTAGTATTCATTTTATAGGTTTCTTATAGGTGATCTCATGAAAGTCTTTATCCCAAATACTAATGTAAATATAATTTTGGGGGTTACGCCGAACTACACCTAATAAATTATTGATTTCAAATTCCTGGCGATCGCTAATCTTAAAATATACTTGGTTAATCTTTTGCTCGATTGCTAATGAATAGTCTTCACGCAATAATTTTTGTGCTGAGTGTTGAATTGTCAGCAAATCAACCGAATCAGCAAAAGAAATCTCGGACTGACGAATAGTTTGAGTTCTCGCATCGGATAAATAACCTAAATCGACCCGATTAGGGATAAAATCTCGATACAAATGTGCATTGCTATTTTGCCCGCCTTTAACAATCTCGGTGGGTTTTCCTAAAAAGCTAGTTATCCGCTTTAAAGGAGTACCAATCGGAAAAACTGGTATTATTGCCTCAATCGATTTGACATTTGATAACGGCTTTAATTTTTGAGATTTCGCATTAACTTGTAGTAAGCTGGCGATCTGCTCAAAGTTATTCTTGGTAAATTGACTAGAATTGGCATTCAGTAAAACAAAAGTAATTCCTAATACTCCTACACTTAATGAAGATAAAGCTGAAATTATTTTGAAATCTGAAGATAAATAAGATTTTTTGCCTGACTCATAGACTATAGGCATTGATAGGCTAATCGGTGGAGAATGCAGTGCCTGAAGCATCGCTTCGGCGGAGGTGAAACGATCTTGAGTATAGGAATAAATGGCGCGATTAATTACTCTAACCAAGTGAATTTTTATTCCAGGTACTTCTTGATGCCATAAAAGCTCCTTGGTTTGTGGATCGCAAGGTAACTCGGCTGGACTTTTGCCTGTCAGTAGATAAATGGCAATCAATCCTAAACTGTAAAGATCGCTGGCATAAACTGATTTTCCTTGTTGCTGTTCGACAGGAATATATTCATGCTGATTAGTTAAAACCAAATTACGTCGATCTTGCCTTTCTGGTTTTATGGCTATTTCTTTTACCGCGCCAAAATAAATCGGCACGGGTAAATAATCATGCTGAGATTGGCGTGACCAAGAATTTTGACGTAGTACGATGCTGCTTGGTTTAAGCTGTCGATATACTATGCCATAGCTATGAATATACTTTAAGCAAGTTAGAATACTGTCTAATATATGTTCTACTTCTTCTACTGATAGCTTTCCTTGCTGCCGTACCTTTTGCTCCAAAGTCAAACCATTAATCCACTCACGAACTAGGTAAAAGTCCTCTCCGTCCATAAAGTATTCATAGAGTCGAGGAATTTGACAATTTTTGCCGCTTAGTCGTTTGAGTATGCTGGCTTCTCGATAAAACAACTGCCTCATTGATTCAGCTTCAGGATTGCCTAAAACTGGTCGAAATTTCTTAATAATATAGCGACGATTTAAGAGCCAATTAGAATCTTTTGCTAAAAAAGTCTTGCTAAAAGCATCCTGACCAAGGCTTTGTAAAATAAGATATTTATTTTGGATTAATTTGCCTTTCATTAAGGTGCAAAAAATATTGACGCAAACCTAAAGTGTAGTTAATCTAAAAGAAAAGGTTCTATAAAGCAGCCTATATAGTTAAATAAATTTTAGACTCTATCTACAGATAACTATTTAGTGACCAGAATTGGATAGGATGAAAATGTGATTGCCTTTGCATAACCTGAGAAGGCTCGATCGCAATTACCTGATCTCTTCGTTCAGCGATCGCATATCCTATAATTTCCCGTACCTGCACCAACATCAGCAATAGTACTACCTATCGGTAAATCTAATAAGTTAATCAAGCGATCGACAATTCTATAATCAAGCTGGCGGGTAGACTTATAGCCTTTGCCAATTGAGTTGTATAAGGTCATTTCTAATTTAGTAACTCAAGTGAAAATTTTGAACTTATGCAGTAGTTTATCGATTTTAGAGATGATATACACTAAAAATAGAAGGTAGCGCGATCAAAGAAAAAAATATGGCAAGTTTTGAAGATATTGCAAAAAAAGCTTTTTATATGGGTGTTGGTTTTGCATCCTATGCACAAGAGAAAGCCAACGATACGGTTAAAGATTTAAGAGTCCAAGCGCAAAAGCTGGCGGATGAAATGGCTGAACGAGGCGAAATGAGTACCGAAGAGGCTCGTAAATTTGTTGATGACTTGGTAGAACAAGCTCAACAAGGAACTGTTCCCAACAGCGATCGCTCACAGCGACAAGAACCCCGCCGAATTGAGATTGTGGACGAAGACGAACCTAAATCACAACCAGAAGCAGAGATCAAAGCTGAACCAGCAAAATCGGCTCAATCTAACGTCAATCGTGAGGATTTGCGTCAGCAAGTACAGTCTTTACAAGAACAGTTACGTCGTCTTAAAAATGAAATGTAAGATAAAAAACTATCTAAACTAGTAAAATCTGTTAACAAGGTTAATTATGAATAATTGGCAAGAACAATGGTGGAAGCAGGTTGAAAAAACCGCTGCTGACATGGAGGAATTTTTAACAGAGGTGGGAGAGGCTACAGAATCATTAGTAGAGGAAGTAAACGATTCTCTAATCTTTGTGATGGAGCAGCTTCAAACAGGAGTTGTAGAAGAGTTTGATAGCTTGATACAGGATTTTGTAGATGTAATAATTACCACCAGCGACACCATAGATGCTGCTCTATCAGAAGAGTGGTCAAATTTTACTGATGATGAATTTACTAGCATAAGTTATCACACCCCTTCTGTTGACAGTCATCCCGCCTGTATCGATTGTACTAACTATCATGGACAAGTCTACAACGGTAATTTATTAGTTTGCGCCATGCACCCTAACGGTTTTGAAGGTAATAGCTGTCCTGACTGGCAAGAAGGAAACTAAGCGATCGCGCTAACAGCATTAATTAATTTCAATTCATAAACCATTTTATAAAAAAATAATCAATTAAATCATCGCTTATTTAATTTTAAAAATGCCCTAACTTATTCTAGCTAGGGCATTTTTATTTTTAGTAAATTTTTTGGTTGATTCTTGCTTGAAACTATTATGAGTAAAATTGAGAACGATTTTAATTAAGCGATGTTGATTAATAATTACTCTACAGTATGACCAACAGCGGCAATAACTTGTTTAATCGATGCTTCAGAAGCTTCGGTGTTGATGGTTACTTGTTTTGTATTTAGATCGATCTCAACTTTAGCATTTGGCTCATGAGTAATAATAGCGTCCTTGACTACTGTTACACAACCATCACAAACCATACTCGGTACTTGAAGATTTATAGTCATGAAAAGAATTCCTAGTTTTAAATCTAAGTTCTATCTTAAAACTAAATTGATTTTGCCACTTCCAAACCAAAATGTTTGATCAATCTATCTATATCGAAATGTTGTTTCATCAAACGTTTGATCTGTTCTACCTTAATTGCTTCCTGAATTGGAACTTTACCAAAAGCACTATCTACAACTTCCACAGTTGTCAAAGTGTCTGTGTCAACTGATAGAACAGGAATGTCTAAACTTTCAGCACGCTCAATAATTAATTCTTTAGGCGGTATCCGTCCCGTTAGAATCAAACAATGAGTCGAAGTTTCTAAAGCAGCCATCTGTAATTCAGTGCGATCGCCGCCTGTAACAACCGCCATATTTTCTCTTTGACGAAAATATCCTAAAGCCGAATTAACGTTCATTGCGCCAATACTAAGGCTTTCTACCATCCAATCTAAATGCTCTGAACAACATAAAACTTCTGCATTAAGTCGAGTTGCTATTTCTCTAACGCTGACGCTGTTTAAAATTCGGTCTTGGGGAATCATGCCTAAAACTGGAATATCTTGGTTTTCTAGGTAAGGCTTGATTGTTTCAGTGGCGGTAACTAATTCTGCTAGAGGAATATCGTTGATGACTATTCCCAAAAGGCGATCGCCCAAAAACTTTTTCGCTGACAAAAAATTACCTACCAACAGTTGAGGATGATAGCGAGCTACTAATAAAATTGAAGCATCAATTAATTCAGCAATTTCTGGTACTGAAAGGTTAAAAATACTACCTTCCCAAAGATTGCTAGGTCCTTCCAAAAAAATTAGCTCCCCGTCAATCTGGTTGACATAATCTCGCAGTGCTTCAGCATAATTTTGACGATCATTTCCCTGCAAACGCCGAGCGATCAGATTACGATCGATAGATAGTAAAGGCGGTCTAGCTTGGTTTGCTGACAATCCCAAGGTATTTGCTAAAAACTCGGTATCTTTCGTAGGCTCTGTCTCTTTAGAACGTCCTTGAAGATCGGTTGCTAAAGGCTGTCCATAACCAATCGATATTTCTTTTTCTTTTGCTAAATAGCCTAAGCCCAAAATTGTTGCCGATTTTCCGCAATAAGCTTCCGTAGAGGCTATCAGAAGATGTTTAGCAGATGTAGCCACGCCCTCACTCCTTGTTGATGTTGTTTATTTGGTTTTATTCAAAACGCAATAGTTTTCGATAAAAACTCCTAGGAAAGTCTGTTATGTTAGAACCTTTAAAATTTATGATGACATCAATTAAGTAATCAATAAACTCTGAGTTTGACAAAGTTACTTCATAACTTAATTCAGCTTGCCCATCAAATTGTAAACGACAACGAGTTAACTCTGATGGTAATTTAGATACATACCAGCTAGCAACAAAGGGAATGCTTTCCCCGCCTTCAATTTGTCGTTCTCCTTCTAAGGATGCGTGGCGGTATAAAGCGATCGCTTGAGGTAGCCAACTGTGTTTGTTTTTTGAATAATAAGGTACATAAATAATTACATCTGCTCTTCCCGCAGGTTTAAGTTCTTCAATAGTAGACATAGATAAAAATCAATTATCGTTACAGTTCAATTTCAAAGACTTTCTACTTTATAACATCAGTTTTTTCAGACCACCTGTGGTTGTAGAAACTAGGAATGTAAAAATAATGAGACTATTGACTCAAAGAAGGCTGTGTGGCTAAGTCTAAAAACCAAAAAAAGGCTCTCCAGATACCTGGAGAGCCTTTTTTTTATAAGGTAAAAGTTTCTAAGCGTTGATAGCAGGAGCGCTCAAAGCTACAGGAGCTTGTTCGCCACTGGCTAAATCCAAGGGGAAGTTGTGTGCATTACGCTCGTGCATTACTTCAAAACCGAGGTTAGCTCTGTTTAAAATGTCTGCCCAAGTGTTGACTACACGTCCTTGAGAGTCCATTACCGACTGGTTGAAGTTAAATCCATTTAGGTTGAACGCCATAGTGGAAATACCCATTGCTGTGAACCAAATGCCGATTACTGGCCATGCTCCTAAGAAGAAGTGTAGACTTCTTGAGTTGTTGAAGGATGCATATTGGAAAATCAAACGACCGAAGTAGCCGTGTGCTGCTACGATGTTGTAGGTTTCTTCT